>CAZKYZ010000019.1:0-19641 GCA_964557055.1 uncultured Desulfobacterales bacterium | reverse complement strand
TTTCAGCCCATTGGTGGCAATGGCTCCCAAGGGCAGGACATCATAGCATACCGCAAGCAATTCAGGCACCAGTGACGGTTCTGCGCCGGCCAGAACCACATAAGTGATGCCTCTGCCTTTTTCTCTTTTCATCAATTCGTGCCAGCTGTGAGGATCCCGGTTCTGTTCGGTGAACTGTTTGTCACCCTCGTAAAAATAGCAGCCGTCACAGCGGATGTTGCAGCGCCTGGTCATGTCATAAGTGGATTCCCGCAAAAAGAAAAATTTGCGGACTTTTTCCCAGCGATTGCGTACAACCGGATCGGATAGAATATCCGCAAATTTCCATCCGGTGGAAATAGTATCATTCTTTTGGGTAGGCACGCTGCATTCGCTTGGTTTCATAGTCATTTTATAAGCGGTATTGATGGTGACCGGCCGGCCGTTTAGATAAGCCGTTTTTCAATATAGGCGGCGATCCGCCGGATGGTTGTCAATTTCGTGTAGTCATCTTCATCGATGCGGATACCGTATTCATCCTGAAGTACCAGAGCGACAGTTGCCAGATCCATACTGTCGATTCCAATTTCATCCACCAAATCCAGATCGGCGTCGAAGGTCTCCGGAGTCACATCCTCCAGTTTCAATTCATCAATCATTATTTCAGCAACATGAAGCAACAGCCTGGCGGATTTTTTTTCAGCAGGCATTCCTTTTCCCCTTTCCTTGTTGTCCGTTCCGGCTCTTTTTATATCTGTTGGCTGTCCGGTATTGTGTATTCTTATATAAGGACTGCTGTTTCAATTTGCCGGCTGCCCTGTGCAGCCGTCTTGCGCGCAACGCTCAGCACACCTTTTCCGGCCAATTCCTGATCACATTCGATCCGAAAAGTATATCTGCATTCATCTTTCCGGCTGGTTTCGATCATGACCCGCAAAGACGTGTCCGGTCTGACAATTCGTTTGAAACGCACGTTTCGAATTCCGGCGATAAAAATGTTATTGCCATGAACATAACGAATCAACTGGGATACCACAATCAGCTGGGCAACACCGGGAAGTACCGGGTTTCCGGGAAAATGTCCCTGAAACCAGGGAGATTGCGAATCCACCGTCACCTGCGCCTGAATCCGATTCCCGGCTACCTGTAAATTATCCAGTGAATATCCGTCCGTCTGCATGCTGCCTATTTTTGCATTCAAATCTGTTTTTCCAGGACCCTGCGTAATGCAGCACCATTTAGAAACTGTAAAACTAAAACGGATGCAACCGTTTTGTCAACATTTGAAAATTCGCGTGGCGGTGACAAATCGACCGAATCCAATCACCAGGATTTCTTTGTTGTGTAAAAACTGATTTCGCCCTCCGGATAGGCTCCCCGGAATTTCCCCCAGTTGCAGGAGTTTCAGAGCGATAACCGTTGCGGTGGCCGATGCGGAAGCATATTCACCAGTGAATCTGCGGTATTCCACAACCGGCCCGTGATAATCTCCCGACTGTAGCAAAGTCTGCAACTGTACTTGGCCTGCTTGTCGATATCGATACGGGATGCCGGCAAAAAAGGCGTCAACATTTTTGAAAGAACCGCTGGAATCATGGATCGCACGGATCAAACTCTCCATAACTGCCGGATTTTTTTCTGCATGCTGAAAAAAAATTGGTTGAACAACCGGGAAACCGTCTTTCCGCTTGCGATTCATATAAAGAGCCCCGCCACCGTCGGATGTCCCCAAGGGATCGATCAGGGGCGATAGCTTGGGGTGAAGCTCATCTGCTCCCATAACGATGACATCATTTTGGTCTATTACGGCAAGTTCCGCCGCCATCAGGGCCTGCTCAAAAGAGTAATCACCCCCACTTGTCGTGATATCGGGCCCCTTTGCGCCAAAGTCAAGGGCAACTTTTCCGGCCGGGGCGTTATGAACGGAACCAACGAAATCAATTGGACTTGAAAACCGTTCACCGGAATCAAACAGCTTTTCAAAAAAGCGACTGGTTTCCGTCATGGCACCCCACCCGGTACCCATAAAAATGGATCCCGGTGTTTCACGGCCGGCATCTTCTCCGGCTTTGGCGGCGAGGTAACAGGCCAGGTTCGTCAAACGGCCTGCGCGGCGATCCCGCCTATTCCGGTTCGCAGAGCAAAAAGTGCTTTCCGGAGCGATTCCGTCACATGGCAACCCCTTGGAGATGGTCTCCAGAGTTGCCGCTGTATCACCTGCCCCAGTTAGGCAACCACCTCCAAAGACGCAAAACCCGACCGGGGTTTCGGGCTTCGATACCGTATTGAAAAAATCCGGACGCGCTAGCACCAGGGCGGCATTGTTGCCCCCGAATCCGAAGGCGTTGACAAGTATACTGTTAACCATCAGCTGTTGCGGGTGCAGCAGCGGATGAATACCCAGGTTCGGATCCGGTTGCCGACACCTGCTGTTGGCAGGCAGGAATCCTTTGTTCAAACAACCGACCGATATAACCGAATTCATGGCCCCCGCTGCTGCCAGAGAGTGCCCAACTGCTCCTTTGATGGAAGAAGCCATCGGAACCGTATCGCCAAAAAAAGCCCGCATCGCTCTAGATTCAGCGAGATCGTTGTCCATGGTACCGGTTCCGTGAAGCATTACGTAATCGATATCCGCTGCCGTTACACCGGCATCCTCAACAGCCGCCCTCACAGCGCGCAGCGCCCCTTCACCTTGCGGATGCGGAGCGGCAGGGTGATAGGCATCGCAGGATAATCCGCCTCCCAGGATCTCCGCATAGGCCCCTTCTGGTTTTTTCAGCGCCGCGGTCAGCAGCAGCATCCCGGCCCCCTCGGCCACGGTCATGCCGTGTCGGTTCTTGTCCAGCGGCCGACAGCCGTCCGGGTCGACGGCCTGAAGGGCCTGAAAACCATAATAGGTGAGCCGGCAGAGAGAATCCGCGCCACCGGTGAGAACCGTCTTCACCTTACCGGATCGAAGCAGTTGTAAGGCCAGGTATATGGCTGCCAAACCTGATGAGCATGCTGTTGAAATTGTCAAAACCGGCCCCCGGCAGCTTGTTTCAGAAGCCAGGTAATCGGACACCGAACCGACGGAATGCCAGGCATATAGACCGGGATCGGATCGTCCGCTCTTCAGATTTTCCTCCGTAGTGGATATTCCACCCGTACTGACACCGATAACCACAGCATCCGGAGGACAGGAATGGCCTTTCATCGCCTGCGATGCAGCTTCAGCGGCAAGGCTGTGGGTTCTCGGTACCAACCTTTCCGGCAGGGGAACGGTCACCGCTCCCACAGGCAGGGGTTTACTGTTCGGGCTGGGGAAAAGCGTCAGGGGTTGCAGGGCGGATTTTTCGCTTTCCAGGCCGTTGACATTCTCCTCGATACCGGAACCAAGCGGGCTGATGATACCCACCCCCGTAACGTATATGCGAATTGCGCACAACGTCATCTCCCCGGAACGTTTTCATGGATATAAGCCGCCAGGGTTCGCACGGTCCGAAAAACTTTCTCGCCCAGTTGACGGTTATCAATGAGGATGCCGTAATCTTTCTCGATCATCATCACCAGTTCAAGCACATCAATGGAGTCAATCTCCAGTTCTCCTCCAAAGAGAGGTTCATCCTCACGGATGTCTGCGGGCGTGATGTTATTGAGCATCAATACGTCAACAATCTTTTGTTTTAATTCGATTATCAGTTTTTCCATGATCCCGTTTCATTGCTTTTCGTTTATGTTGAAATTGCGAAGTGGGAATAGTAATTCAGCATTGCGCTGATTTCAACGTTTTTTTCAATTCCCGGGCTGCCGGTAATTTTAACGGCAGGTCAAACAGTGGCCGATTCATCCGCAATCTTTACACTGATGCAAATTTGTTGTACAGGATGCCGTCATGGAGTTTTTGGTGGAACATTTTATACCCCACCGGGGCAGGATGAAGCTGGTGGATGAAATCGTCAGCATTTGTGAAAACGAAGTGCTGACCCGGACAACCGCTACACCGGACTGGCCGCTGCTGCCTGGCGGGTTTGCCGATCCTGTCATGCTTGTGGAAGTTGTCGCCCAATCGGCCGGTATCCATAATGAATGGCTGGAGATGCAAAAAAATGCTTCCCGAAAGCCTTCCGAGGGCTGGCTGGTGGGAATTCGTGATATGTCCCTGTCAATCCCGGAGATCCGGGTCGGCGCAATCATTGTCACCAGAACCCAAAACACCTATACCGTGGAAGATTTTCGGGAAATTACCGGTCAATCAACCATAGACGGCAATCTCATCGCAACCGTACGTCTGCAGATTATCCAGGCGTGACAACCATAACAAACAGAAAAACCGTGCTGCACACGGGAAGGATATACCCATGGAAACCATCATAAAAGATAAGATTGCCATCGTTACCGGTGGAAGTCGTGGAATCGGCCGTGCCATCTGTGTTGAATTGGCCCGCGCCGGTTATTATGTGGTCATCAACTACAAATCCGGAATGTCCGGTGCCGAAGAAACCCTTGGCATGGTTAAACGGGCTGGTTCCGATGGTGAAATCGCGGGGTTTGATGTAACGGATGCGAAAGAAACCAAAACGGTTATCGAAAACATCGCTGCCCGGTTCGACAGAATTGACGCCCTGGTGAACAATGCCGGCATCACGGCGGACGGCCTTTTTATCATGATGCCGGAAACCGACTGGGATACGGTCGTTGACACCAGTCTGAAGGGATTTTACAACGTCACCAAACCCGTTTTAAAAAAAATGATCAGAAATAAATGCGGTTCCGTTGTTTCCATGTCATCCGTCGCCGGGATCATGGGAAATCGGGGACAGGCCAATTACTCGGCGGCAAAGGCGGGACTGATCGCCGCCAGTCGGGCCGTCTCGGCTGAGGTCGCCCGCCTTGGCGTGCGGGTAAACGTTGTTGCCCCCGGTCTGATCGATACCGATATGATTCAAAAAGCGCCGGTCGACATGATTAAAAAGATGATCCCCATGGCCCGCATCGGTAAACCGGAGGAAGTCGCCCGCGTGGTCCGTTTTCTGTGCTCGGAAGATGCTTCTTACATAACCGGACAGACCATATCGGTCAACGGCGGAATGATTTAGCCTCATGCGCTTCAAATTAATCTATCCCCGATGGGCAAAACTCGAAAAGCAGACTGAATTTCATCTCCCTCCCCATGGGCCGGCCGTACTCGCAGCGGCACTTCCGGAAGGTATCAACGTTGATTTTATCGATGAAAACCTGGAGGATATCGATTTCAGCGATCCAGCCGATTTTGTCGGCATTTCCATGATGCTGACCATCCAGGTAAAAAGAGGATGGCAGATCGCGGATACCTATCGAAAAATGGGGGTTGCCGTCATTTGCGGCGGAATAGCAACGATGCTCCATGCCGAAGAAACAGCCCTGCATGCGGATGCCGTTTTTCTGGGTGAGGCGGAAGGCCGCATGGAAAAGGTCTTTGCCGATTTTTCACAGAACAGACTGCGGGCGGTGTACGATTATCTCGACGATCCCCCTCCCATTGAGACGGTTGGAACGGCAGACAGGAGTATATTGCAAAAAAAGCTATACAATTACCGTGGCATCCAGATGGTGGACCTGGTGCATGCCTCTCGGGGTTGCCGTTTCAATTGCTACCCGTGTGCAGTGGCATATCTCGGGGGCAGACGTTTCCGGCCAAGGCCCATTGATGCGACTATTTCCGAAATGGAAAGTATTGACAACAACCGCCTCTTTATTGTGGACAACTCCCTCTCCCAGGATACCCGCTGGGAAATGGACCTCTTTCGGGAAATGATCCCTTTAAAAAAAAAATGGTGCAGTCATCCCATCGAGGACAAACCGGAAGTGCTTGATCTGGCCGCCCAGGCGGGGGCGTGGTATGTTTACCAGGCGGTTTTCGACATGTCCGACCATATCCGCAAGCGGATTAAACACTACCACGACCACGACATCATGGTGGAAGGAACCATTCTGCTGGGTCTGGATCATCATACGGAAGAATACATCCGCCGGCTAGTGGACTTTCTGCTGGAAATTGAACTCGATCTGGCCGAGTTCACCATCCTGACGCCCTTTCCGCACACGAAAGTTTTTGAAGATTTGTCTCTTCAAAACCGGATCATTTCCAAAGATTGGGACCGGTACACAGCCGACCAAGTGGTCTATAATCCCCGTCACATGGCTCCGGAACGACTTGCCGATCTGTTTCAGTGGGCCTGGGAAGAATTTTACCGCGATGAATCTCAAAAAATGAAAATGTTCAAGCTGTTCAATGTTCTTGTTCGCCGAGAAAAAAAAGATGGTACCTACCGGCCCAGGGATCGACGACTGACGCCTTTTGCCTTTGGAAAACCGGTGGACAAATAACAAGGGGCTCTCTACTGGTGCCCTTGCTCATGGCAGCATTGATCTCACCTGGTTCATGAGCCCGTTGAGGGAAAACTCCGCTTCCGTATAATCCGGCCTGATGGTACCCACCGAACGGATGGAGATGGGAGCCGGGTTTTCCGTATGGAACAGAAATTTTCCCGGTTTGAAGAGTAATCCGGTATTCTCCAGATAAAACACTGCTATTTTCGAGCGGCAGCGCCTGGCAATGGAAAAGGCGCCCTTGCGGAAAAGGCCGACATGACCGTCTCGGGAGCGGGTGCCTTCCGGGAACACGAACAGATTCCCGCCGCCTTCGAGAAAGGATCTCATATTCTCCAGACAATTGAGGGAATAAAGGGCCAGATGATCACCGGACGCAGACGGCAGGTATCCGGAATTTCTTAAAAACCATCCAAATATCGGGACCCTGAAAAAGTTGGCCTTGACAATGGTTTTATGCCTGGGAAACAGGGATATCAACAAAATCGGATCCAGGTACGACTGATGGTTACAGATGATCACCGCAAATCGCAGCCGAAGCACCTCGTCCGGGATTGTAACGCTAAGGCCCGCTACCAGCTTTTTCAGCACGCCGAAAAAGCCCTTGCAAAAATAGTGGTTCAGCTTCTGAAAACCGGATTCCCGGTCCGATGAAAACAGAAACGTCAGCAGGTACATGGGTGAAAACAGAAGGATAAAACCGACGGTGAAATAGCCCCACAGCACCAGTGTTACCCACAGGTCCTTTCCGAACCGAATGACAGAACTGGATATCATAACCTTAGATTTTTCTGAGCAGCAGACAGGTGTTAACGCCTCCGAAGGCAAAATTCTGAATGGCGGCGGTGTTGATTTTTTGCCGGCGAACCTCTCCAGTGTGCCGAATCATACGGCAGCGTTCATCCACCATATCCAGGTTCAGGGTCGGTGCCAGAAACCCATCCTGCATCATGTAAAGAGTTAGTATGGTTTCAATAACACCGCATGCTCCCATGGTGTGCCCCATATAGCTTTTCAGGCCTGTCACCAGCGGCTGGCTGCCATATATATCCGCAATCGCCTTTGCTTCGATCACGTCCCCCATCTTGGTGCCGGTGGCGTGGGCGGAAACAAAATCTACCTGTCCGGCATCACAGCCGGCATCTTTCAAACCCAAGCGGATTGTCTCCTTGATGCCGTGGACGTTGGGCAGGATTAGATCGCCACCATTGTTGTTGCAGGAAAATCCGATAATTTCCCCGATGATGTCGGCGCCTCGCTTTCGGGCAGACTCATATTCCTCCAGGAGCACGGCTCCCGCCCCTTCGGCAACCACCAGCCCGTCTCTTTGGCGGTCAAACGGTCGGGGGGTCAGTTGGGGGGTGTCGTTGAATTCTGTCGAGCAGGCCAGCAGGTTGTCAAAAACCGCAACCGTCGTGGTGTCGTATTCATCCGCGCCGCCGCACAGCATGGCTTCCTGCATACCGTAGCAAACTGATTCATATCCGTACCCAATGGATTGGCTGCTGGTCGTGCAGGCGGTCGATGAAGAAATCACCCTCCCGGTAATCCCGAACATTTTGGTGATGTTTACAGCGGTGGTATGAACCATCGATTTCAGATAATCGACAGCGCCAATAGAGGAAAATTTGGATTCCGAATTGCTGAAGAACTTTTTGTAAATTTCCCGCTGAACGGAGGGGCTGCCGTGGGTTGACCCGAACGCCACCCCCATCCTCCCGGAGGTGATGAACGCTTCCGTCAGCCCGGAATTTTCCAGTGCATCCCGAGCCACCTGGCAGGCGTAATAGGAAACCGGTCCCATGGTTTTCCGATACGTTCGTTTGAAATCGTACTCAATAGGATAATCGACGGTACCGTATACACCCGAATGAATCAAACCGGTCAACAGGCCGTCGTCTCGAATTGGTTTAACACCGGAGAAACCGTTCATAAGGCTTTCGACAATATCCTCCCTGGCACGGCCTATGGGCGTAATGGCAGATGCTCCGGTGACAACAACCCTTCTTTTCATATGGTTTCCTCTGGTATTACGATCGGCTCTCGCCGATGGTCACGACATAGTCGCATATCTGGTTGATTGTCCGGATTTCCATTGCCATTTTTTTCTCATGCTGCGTCAAGCTGGTTTGCAGCATGGTTTCGATCTCCTGCAGGAGTGTAATGGCATCAATGCTGTCGAATTCATGAACTTCCCTCAAATCGTCATCGAGCCCGGGGTTTTCGATCTCAAACTCCAGGGAAAAGATGCGGATAAGGTTGTCTGTAATTTCCTGTCTCGTCATTTTTTCCAATTTGCACACAGTTAATATGGGTTCACGGCAATTTTGCATTCATTTTTTTTAACTTGCTACCTTATCCGGTATTGTGATTTTTTTCAAGATCCGGTTTTTTACCGGTATATCTGCGGGTTTGTCATTGACATGAATGCTGCGGCAATTATACTGGCATTCTGTTTCAGGTGCCTGGTTCACCACAACAAACCCCAAAAACTGATTGTACTGCCGGAGAATCATGAAAATATTCCTGGTCAATCATGCCGGTCTCACCAGCAGCGACCCCGTTTTCGAGTTCATCATCAATAATGCCACCGTCAGCGACACTCCCGAGGACGCCGACCTGATAATCGTTCTCGGGGGAGACGGCTCCATGTTGACCGCTATCCGTGAATACCCGAGCGACCAGCTGACCTTTACCGGATTGAACTACGGACATATGGGCTTTCTGATGAACAAGGCCTGCCCGGAAACCATAGCGGAAATCCTGCAGGGCAGAACATCCCTCGTGTCGGTGAATATCCTCCAGGCAATTATGTTCGATAAAAACGGTGAAAAGATTGGAACCGAATTCGCCTTTAACGACTTTTACTTCGAACGCTCCTCCCCCCAAACGGCCAAAATATCTGTTATCGTCAACGGCACCAAACGCTTCGATCCCCTTATCGGAGACGGTGTTATTGTCAGCAGTTCAGCTGGTTCCACGGCCTATAACGCCTCTGCAGGCGGCGCCATCATCCCCATCGGAACCAACAGCATGGTCCTGACCGGCATCTGTCCGGCGGTATTCCACTATTGGCGGACATCCCAGCTGGCATTTGACTCTAGCGTTGTTTTGGAACCCATGGAGACCGATAAACGACCCGTGCGCTTCGTGGCGGACGGCAGAGTCAAAAAAAATGTTGCCAAAACGGAGATTGGATATGGAAAACGCATGGTACAACTGGCTTTTGCAAAATCGCAGGATTTTCGCCAAAAAGTGATGGATTTACAGTTTACAGCCACCATTAATCATTTTCGGGGATAATGAACGGTTCAAAATGAAACCATTGATAGGGATACCGGCGCACGGCCGTTTCCAGAAAATCGGCATATTGCCGGGCCGCTGCTTCAACCCGATTGGCCCTGCTTTGCCCGGATGCTGCATGGAGGTGGATCGGATTCAAAGCCGTCAGACGAAAAACGCCCCCCTTTTCCCGGAAACAGAAAAATACAATCAACGGAGAACGGGCGGCCATGGCAAGGCGGTAGGGTACTTCCGGAAGCCGCACGAAATGGCCCAGAAATGGAACCCGCACACATCGCTCCCGTCCGCTCCACAAGCGGTCCCCGGTGATGGAGACGACACCTCCGCTGCGTAAAAACCGAACCCCTTCCAATATGTTCCAGGCCGACGTTGCAGGGTTTTCCACAGCCATCACCCGGATTCCGTTGCGGATGAGCTGCGTTTTCTGGAGGCTTTCTATCTGCTCTTGCTGCCGTCTGCCCATAAATAGAAGAACGCGCATATCCGGGTTCATTCGATTGAGCAGCTGGGCCGCAATCTCCCAATTCCCCAGATGCGACATGAGAATAACGGCTCCTTTTTTTTCCTGAAGGGCTGTCTCAATATGCCGTTTTCCCTCGCAAACCGGTTCCTGAAGGCGGTCCTGCAAAAAGCGCATTCTATCCAGAAACACATGGGTGAAACCAAGATATTGGCGATAGGAGCACCATATGTGTCTTGCCATGCTGCGTTGCGGATAGAGCGCTTTATAAAAACGGACGCTGTTTTTCAAACGGGAGGGAAACAGTAGAAAATACCCGGTTGCGATAGTACCGGAAACCAGCTTGAAGAACCATGTTCCCAGTATGGTCGAAATCAAAACCAGTCCGTCGTAGAATTGTTTTTTCATTTACACCTTTTTTCGAATTGCCGCGGGAATGACGATTCTCTGAAAAATCAGGCGTGAAAACGCCCCAAAATTTCGGCAAAAATCGATAAAGGGCCTGAAGTGGGAAATGCGCGGCGTTCCCGGTGTGTAACTGACATGTACCGGTGCTTCCAAAACCGGAAGGTTGACCCAGGCAGCTTTCACCAGCACTTCGATTTCAAATTGAAAGCGACGGCATTTGACCGGCAATGCCAAGGTCTCCGGCAGTGGATAAACCCGAAACCCGCACTGTGAATCGGAAATACGCGGGCCACCGGCACAACGAACCCAAAAATTGGAAAAACCCCTCCCAAAACGACTGGTCCAGGGCACATCTTTACCGGCCATATCCAGACGACGGCCGACCACAATCGGTCTTTTTCCATCCGGAATCGTTTCGATTAAACCGCGGGCGTCCTCCGCGTCGTGCTGTCCGTCCGCGTCGATACTGATGGCCCATTCAGCCAGTTTTTCGGCCATCTTCATCCCGGTAAGGAGGGCTTCTCCTTTTCCGCAATTGGTCCGATGACGGGCCAGAATGATACCCGGAATATCCCTGACGGCCGCATAGGAGGCATCTGTCGATCCGTCGTCTACCACAATGACGGGAACCCCCATCTGCATGGCGGAACGCACAACCGATGCCACCCTTTGGTGATGATTGTACACCGGGATGACAAAAGCGCAGCGCTGTCGACGAAATGGCCGGACAGACATCTCTGCCGTTCGGTTTCTCCCACAATTTTCGGCAGTATTCATATTCAGCAGTGATCATCTGTCATAAACGCCAAGCCCCATGTACCGGGTCCCATATGAACACCGGATGTCAGCGAAAGCGGCTGTATTTTGATCTCGGTGGCGGGTAGCATCGCACGCATCAACCGAGCCGCTTCCGCCTCGATCCACTGCCGATTGTCGGAGTACTCCAGCATCAGAAAACGGGGTGGTTTGTGATTCGGCAGTTCAGAAATTCTGTCACAGGCAAAGGCAAGTTGCTCTTTGCGGTTTTTTACGCTTCCGATTTTTCGGGCGCCGTCCGCAAGTGGTGAAATGATCGGCTTGACTCGTAGCAGGTCTCCAAAAACAGCCCCGGTTTTGGAAAGCCGGCCACCGGCTGCCAGGTATTTCAACCTGTCCAGAAAAACATACTCCCGGCTTTTAGAGACGGCTGTTCGGGCAAATTGTATGATCTTGTCAGGATCCTCGGTTTGCTGAGCATACCGGGCTGTTTCCAAAACGATCGTTGCCAGCCGGCCGGATGCGGCGCCGGTGTCGACAATGACCATGCGACCATTCGGATCGTTCTTTGCCTGCCAGGCTGAAGCCACTTCAAAATTTCCAGTATAAACCGAGCCGACACACAGATACAGCACTTTTTCGTATCGACTGACGACCTGCTGGTAATACTGTTCTCTTTCGAAAACAGAGGCCTGGGAAGTTGTCACCCGGATACCGCGGGACATTAATGTATACAGTTCTATCGGTGAGAATTCCGTTTCCGGAAGAAAACGTTCTCCGGCGGCAATATAGCTGGACAGCAGGGTCATGCCGAATTCACGGGTGTCCTTGCGGGTAATCGATCCGGCAGCGTCCGTCATGATGTGGACCGGAGCGTTTTTCTTCGTCGATGCAAAATCCGCTGTCTGTCGGCCAAGGTCGTCGACTTGCCAGTCCAACACAGCTCCCATGCCCTCAATCCGTTTGCGGGCTGCGGCAACATGCCTGGCGTGCAGATGCACCTTGACGGTATCCTGTCCGGAAATGGCGACGACATCACTTCCCGTTTCTTTCAGCCTGCGGATTATATCGACGGAGGTTGGGTCCGGTCTCAGCAGGGCATCAATGCAATACCCTCCGCTTTCCTTTGCCTGATAGGAGGCCAAAACGGATAACCGGTTATGAAAAGTGTCCTGGATGGAAGTATATGTCTGACCGGCTCCGGCCAGGTCGGTAAGCATACCCTCCAGGAATAGAAAAATCCCCAGGGCGCCGGCATCCACGACACCGGCACTTTTCAGTTCCGGCAGACGGTCGTGGGTGGAACGTACCGCTTCCACCAGATACCCGATCAGTCGCGGCAGAGAGGGCTCGCCTTCCGCTTCCGACGGTTCTTCCAGAAATGCCACCAGGGACTCCATCACCGTCAGCATTGTGCCATCCAGTGGATTTCCAATGGCTTTACGTGCCAAAACCACACCGGAACGGGAAGCTTCCGGAAGGGCCTCAAAAGAATCCGCCGCAATCAATCCCGAAACGAACCCCGCCGCGATATTGCCGGAATTACCCCGGGCAGACATCATCAGCCTTCTGATCAGATCCTTCCGGCCAAGGTTTCGCTCCCGTAGCGGAGCCAGACTGGTAATCATGTTTCGGCCGGTGTCGCCGTCCGCCACTGGATAAACATTGATTTCATCCAGCACATCCGACCAGGCGGATAATCGCTCCACCCCCCGGATGCAGGCCTTGGTCACATTGAAGCTCATACTGAAAACCCCAGTGCCGCTACGATATCCCGAGGGATATCAAACATGATTTCCTGCTCGGGATATTTCACTGCTACCTGCTCGCTGCGTCCACGGGTACACAGTTCCTTGTTCTGTGAACGTCGAATTTCAAAATCAATGACAATTTTCATGCGAGCTTCGATAACCGTTGCCCGGCAGATGAAATCGTCACGATGCTTCAGCGGCCGGATGTATTTGGTGGAAGTCTTGGTAACGGGAAACAGATAATTGTTTTCCACATAGTAGGCGTGCAAGTCAATGCCCGCCGCTGCGAACAGTTCAAAGCGAGCCTGGTCGAAGTATTTCAGATAATTACCGTGCCAGACGATGTTCAACGGATCAAGATCGTAAAAGGGTACGGTTCGCCTGATTTCACAACTCTTAAATATTTTCTCTGTCATAACAGCAGGATACTCATTTTATTGTCGATAAATTTTGTATATTACCGTATTCACACAAAAAATCAATACCAATTATGGACAAGAAACGGGTGGCTTCAGAGGAAAGTGCCGGAAAAATGAAGAACCGTTTTGATCCGGGAAAGTCGCCCACAGCACTGCTTCATTTTTTTTAAAAAAAAGACGCACCAGACCACCATGGCGTCTGCCTGCAGACTCTCTTCAGCTTTGTTTTCTTCCGGTTACCGTAAAAAAACGCTGCAGCCGAACGCCGTCTTCGTCAATCAAGGTCAAAATATGCCCGCCGGCGGAAGGTGCTACAGCCAGTTGATGAATATCCCTGGTGCTCCCGATGTAGTGCTGGTCCAGGTGCCAGTGTATCGTTGCCCCGGGGTTGCGATGGGCGGCCTCAAATACTGCCTGCCCCTTGTGGCCATCCAGTTCAATGGGCACATAAATTAGACTGTTCACGGACGGGTAGATCAGGGAGAGTATTTGAGGCGACAACCCCTGGATCTCTTCCAGGCAGTCCTCCCGGTAGGGCGGCAGCGTTTGGTAGTCAAGGTGGTTTTGCCGATAGTACCACTCCATGGCGGCCGGCAGTACGAATCGTCTGGCGGGTTTTATTTGGGCGACCCGCTCACAGGCACTGTGAACCCTCCAGGCAGCGGTGGTATCCAAGTGAATGGTACGACAATAGGGGCAGGAGGAGGTTCGCAAGCCGTTTTGAGATACCCAGCAGATGCGCGTACGGCTACAATTGACACCAGCCCGATAGCCGCTGGAAGCGCACACTTCGACCGGTGTCAACCCGGTTGGCGGACGCCGAAACCAGGGCGACTTTTCGAAAATACGCATCAAATCAAAAAGGATCGGCGCTGCTGCGGAAAGGCCCGTCAAACCAGGCCTTCCCTCTCCATCGGCGTTGCCGGCCCACACACCAACCGCATATCGCGGCGTAACGCCGACAGCCCATCCGTCCCGGTGTCCATAACTGGTCCCGGTTTTCCAGGCGATTTTTCGGGAAGACACAAATTCTTTCCAGGAACCTTCCAACCCCGGGCGCCCCACCTCAAGCATCGCTTCCAGGGTTAACCAGCAGGCGGCGGCCCCCAGAACGGATTCCGAAGACGCCGTCTGCGAACCTCCGCTCGTTTCTCCGCTCTGAACGAACCCTTTTTCCAGTATCCGGGGAGCAGTAAATGATTCGCCCCGGTCGTTTGCCGGTTGATGGCTCCGCAGAACTTTGCCGGCCATGCCCGCATATATGCCGGTAATGTCCCATAACGTCCCTTCAGCCCCTCCCAGAATCAGGGATAGCCCGTAGTCTTCTGCCGGACGCACCAGGGTGGTCATTCCCAACTGTTTTAAAATCGCACTGAAACGGTCGACACCATAAGTCCGCAGCATTCGAACCGCAGGGATGTTTAAGGATCTGGCCAGTGCCTCGGAGGCTGGAACAGCCCCCCGGTAGGTGTGGTTATAATTCTGGGGGGCAAAACCTCCCACCCGGGTGGGGATATCCGCCACCAGGGTATGGGGCAGCAATTCTCCGCTTTCCATCATGGCAGCGAACAGGATTGGTTTGAGGATACTTCCGGTACTTCTCGGAGCGGTGATCACATCTACCTGGCGACCATGTTCCCGGTCGCTGAAATCGTGTACATTGCCAACATAAGCAACAACTTTTCCGCTGGGAACTTCCATAATCAGTGCAGCTGCGTTGAATACGCCGTTGGCGGCCAGGCGTTGCTGGTGGCGCTGGATTATATCCACCGTACGCAGTTGGATATCGCGCTGCAGGGTGGTCTGAATCCGTTGCTGATGATGGCTTCGATCCTGTTGCACCAAAGAGCTGTGGGGCGGGTCTATTTTGGACGGCTGGTTCAGCCGCGTCAGCAGGTGAGGAGCATAACGGGGGATGGGTAACGGTTTGGGCGGCAGCTGTTCCGCTTTCGCCAGACGGCAGGTCAGGTCGTCGATCTCGCGGCGCTGCCGAAGGGTATCCAGCAGACGGTTCCGTTTTTGCAGCAGCAGTTCGCGGTTGCGTCCCGGATGAATCAGGGAGGGGCTATTGGGCAGCACCGCCAGCATGGCGGCTTCCGCCCATGAGAGCTGTTCCGGGCTGCGACCGAAATAGCGCCAGGAAGCCGCTTCAACACCGACCACATTTCCCCCGAAAGGGGCATGGGCAGCATACATCCTCAGTATATCGGTTTTTCCCGACGCCAGTTCAAGCCGCAGAGCCATTACCATTTCAACCAACTTTTGAATAACATTGCGTGGGCGGTCCTGACGGGACAGCCGGATAACCTGCATTGTAATGGTACTTGCACCGCTGACAACACTGCCGGAGGTGATATTGGACAGCATGGCTCTTCCAACCGCCAGAGGATCCACTCCGGGATGGTGGTAAAAGCGTCGGTCTTCATAGTTGATAAGTGTTTTGACAATTTTCGGAGGCAGGTTTTCCGCGGGAGGAAAGCGCCACTGCTGGTCGTCAGCGATGGTTGCTCCCAGCAAACCACCATTGCGATCCAGCAGAATCGTCGAATAGGGGGCATCAAATAAAGAAGCCGGAAGGCAGCCCCAAAATCCGATAAGAAGGACAATCAGCACCGGGCATACAGCCCACCATACTGCCTTACCGGATCGGCTGCCAATGATCCGGAAAATGGTTTTGTTCCGGTATCTATCCCCCTTCTCTTTTGTCATAATGTTTTAAAAGCTCAGGGGCCGCCGTCCCCGACCGGTACAATGGCGATCCATTGACCGGGGACACGGGCGTTTATACGTGCGTCATACATGGTTTCAACGGTCACCATGGGGAGGTAAAATTTTCCCATAAAACCTGCATTTACCAGCATGGTAAACGTTTTGGTCTCGCCTCTTTTCAGATCGAAATAGGTATATACGCGATCGTCACGAATGTCCTGATAGTCGATAACCGGAAGTTCGACTTCCGTAATTGGATCCATGCGCGTGTTGCGGATTTCCAGGCCTGAGGCCATTGGATGCGTCAGGGCCACCCCTTGGTAGGTTCCGCCTTGAGCGGTGTTTGTGACGCTGACTTTCACGACCATATCCGTTCCCTGACGCAGCTGCGACGGATCGATCATTTTTCCGGCAAGGTCGAAATAATTGACAGCAAGTGAAAACCCGTTTCGGGCGACTGTTTCTTGACCGATTTCCGGAAAACCACTGATCACCATACGCGTATGCAGAACCCGGTTGGAGGAGTTGTGCAGAAGGAGATGGCCCCGGGTATTCTCACCGGCTTCCAGCGAACGCTGAACAACCGGCATCGGTGATGAAACAGTCTCTTTTGAACCCCCATTCCAGGAGAAAGAAAATGCCGTCTGGGCATCATCTTCAGCCAGCCCTGCCAGGCGGGCCATGGCGATCAGGGCGAAAGCCGTAGTCTGGGTACTCAACCACTTATCGCTGCCCAATTCCGCGGAGATCTTTTCGGCTACGATTTGAGTCTCCGCCAATCTTTGCATTAAACAGAGAGATTCCAGAATCATGGCCTGGTCCCGGATATCGGATCCATATGTATTCGACAGTTCACGGTAGACGGGGATATCAATATCAACCTGGCGGGTCAGGTTCAGAGCCGCCTCGGGGTGACCGGCCAGGTGATAAGCAGCTGCCAGGCGCCAACGGGCTGCCGTCGGCAAACCGGGCTCCTCCATGAGACGATTCATGGCGCCCATTTCGGCCGCCCCGGACAGGGCCAGGCAATACAGCCGGTATGCCTGCACCAGCTCAGATCTGACAGGGCCGGTAACCCATTCCAGAGATCGGTCACGCTGATAACTCCGCCATGCGTCGATGATATCCGCCGGCACCAGATACCCCGCCTGACGAGCCTCCAGCAGAAAGTGACCGGCATAGGTCGTAACCCATGGATCGGCCAGGGCAGCCCCCGGCCACAAACCAAAACCTCCGTCCGATCGTTGAAATTTTCGCAGCCGCCGGATAGCGGCCTCAATATTGCCCTGGATTTTGTCCTGTTGTTTCGGTGCAAGCGCCATCAACCGGTCCAGATACAACTGGGGAAATGCGGCTGATACCGTCTGTTCCGCGCATCCATAGGGATACTGCACGAGAAAACCCAACCGGCTCTCCAGGTTCAGGGGCGGTATCCGGGAAACTTCTAGGGTGATCCGGTTGGTGCCCCGATTTCCGGGAAAGCCGATTTCCTGCTGCCAGTCTTGACCGGGTTGCACAGTTCCTGCGGCGACGTCGGTTACCGTTTGCCCGGGATCGCGGATATCCAGTTCAATTTTATGGGAAGCTTGCTGGCCCCCGCCCGCAGCACGCATGGATACATGCCCGATACCGGGTTTATCCCCGCCCTTGAGCCGAAAAACAACCAGCTCTTCGCCCGGCCCGGAAAACGTCGCTGTTTTCCCGGCAGGTCCCAGCAGGGTAAGCGGTCCATCGGTGTCGACCTGTATAACGGCATCCCGAACGCTGTCTTCCATGGCAAAAACAGCGACCGGTAAATCGACTTCCTCTCCCGGCCCGAGCACCCGCGGCAGGGATCCCAGGATCATTAACGGTTTTCGCACATACACCGATTTTTCCGCTGCCCCAAAGGACTGTTGATGACCCGCCACCACCATTACACGAACCGCCCCGACGTACAGGGGCATGTCGATCCGGTGTGTATTCTGACTGCCGGCGGCCAGTTCAAAGGGCCCCATAAATCGGACCATGGGCGGAAAACGGTTGGCTTTTTTCTGACCGGTGAGTTCGACCTGATCATCTCCACCGATCGACAGGAGTTGTTCAAGAGCACCCCCGTAGGCACCGATAACGTCGTCAAACAGATCCCATGTTTTGACGCCCAGGGCCTCCCGTTTATAGAAGTATCCCCAGGGGTCGGATACGGTGTGGCGGGTCAGGCTCAAAAGTCCCTCGTCCACCACCGCCACCGTGTAAGTCATCGGTTTGCCTGCAGCTTCGCTGACGGTAATGGCGGCGGTCTCTTCGGGTTTGAACACATCGGGAACTTTGATTACAGGCACCAGCCGGGTCTCTGGGTCATCGATGGCGATGGGGATTACGCCATACATCCGTATGGGCAGATCGTTCTCTGTCTGGTGATGCGGCTGTAAAAAGGTGACGTAGGCATATACATTCGGTGCCATGTCAGGTGTTGCCACAAACTGGTATCGGGCAGGTTCTTTGCCGCCCGTAAGCCAGGCAGTGCTGAGAACACGGCTTCCGGTTTCAATACTCACCAGTCCTCTTCCGGTCCGGCTGGTGGGAATTGTAAGGGTGACTGTTTCACCGACTTTATAGGCGGGTTTGTCCGCTGAAAAAGTCAGTACCGTCGCGCCCCCGGGTGAATCTTTTTGCGCGCGGCCGGCCCATCCCGGCCAGTCCACATAAATGACATCCCCGGTGATGTGCTCTGCGCCTTTGATTTTGGCCCGAATCAGATAACGGCCCCACTCGGGATAGTCGATCCGCAGTGTCCATTGGCCGTTACCGTTCACAATGGGGACACGATCTTTGCGGACGGGCGTGTATGCGTCCGTCCCGATGTAGTCAGCCAGAGAATCGGCTCCTTTTTCCCACCACCAGCGCCATTTGATCTTATACAGTTCCACTTCCACTTCACCGCTGGGCAATGGTTTTCCCTTTGCATCCAATACGGCCAACCGTATAATATGTTCGGTATCGGTCAGCAGCATCCCCCTGGCTGCATCTCCTGCGGGAACGGAAATACCCACATATCGATCATAAGGATGGTACGGCATGCTGAAATGATCCGTGCTAAAGCTCCCTCCGGGTTCAAACACCCGGGTTTTAAAATCAGCGGTCAACATGCCCGGAGCCATATTTTCGGTGTGGATATCGGCATCAATAGTCGTATACCCGTTTGCGTCCAGTCGTCCTTCAAACAGAAGCGTACTTTCCGGTTGGTACTTTCGGACAGGGTCGTCAAAACGGTAGGCTTCAAATTTGGGGAAAATGGTCTTGCGGGCCTGGAACGCCAACTCAACATCCGTTTTCAGGCCTTTGGCCGTTGCCCCATGCAGCCAGGCCGCCGAGAGTCCGGCTGTCAAACGACCGCGGGTCAGGTTCTCTGTATCGGAGCCGAAATCAAGATCGATTTTCAGCCTGTTGGGCCTGATTGTTTCCACTTTTACTGTTTTTTCAAAAGTAGCGCCGCCGATCGTGACCCTGGCGATCCAGTTTC
>CAZKYZ010000018.1:0-19653 GCA_964557055.1 uncultured Desulfobacterales bacterium | reverse complement strand
ATACGGAAACCACCTCCACCAGCCCCACGGAGGCTTCATTGGTCGGTATCTCTATTGCCCTTGTAAAAGACCAGGCCTGGTACATTCCCTGCCGTCACGATTATCTGGGCGTACCCGAACAACTTTCATGGAAAGAAATCACCACTGCCCTGAAGCCGATACTGGAAAACCCGGATATTAAAAAGATCGGGCAAAATATCAAATACGACTTGATCGTCCTGGCCCGTCACGGAATTGACCTGAAGGGGGTCGTATTCGACACCATGCTGGCCTCCTATCTGTTGAACCCTTCCAAGCGGGCACACAGTCTGGACCAGATTGCCCTTGATTTTATTGGACATAAAACGATTACCTACCAGGATGTCGCCGGGAAAGGCAAATCCGCCCTCGATAGTTTTGCCCGGGTACCCATCGAAAATGCGGCGCCATATGCCTGTGAAGATGCGGATATCACCCTGCAGGCTTATCAGGTTCTTTCCACCGAACTGGCAAAACTCAACCTGCTTTCCCTGTTGGAAACCGTCGAAATGCCGTTGGTGGAAGTGCTCATGCGAATGGAAATGAAAGGCATCTCGGTCGACAGAAATCAGCTGAAGACGCTTTCCATCAATTTTCAGCAGCAGCTTGCAGAACTGGAAATTCAAATCTATGAACTGGCCGGGGAACGATTCAACATTCGTTCTTCACAGCAGCTCGGGTATATCCTGTTTGAAAAATTGTCACTGCCGGTGATTAAGAAAACGCAAAAAAGAACCGGCTACTCTACGGATGTGGACGTATTGACGACCCTGGCGGAAAAGCACGAAATGCCGGCTGTTGTTTTGCGGCACCGGACGATCTCCAAACTCAAAACCACATACGCCGATGCCCTCATCGGACTGATCAACAAACAGACCGGCAGAATTCACACCTCCTTCAACCAGACCATAACCGCCACCGGCAGATTGAGCAGCTCCGATCCAAACCTTCAAAACATACCCGTACGAACGGAGGAAGGGCGCTTGATCCGCAAGGCGTTTGTCCCCAGAGAAGGTTGGCGCCTGGTCGCCGCGGACTATTCTCAAATTGAACTGCGCATTTTGGCCCACTTTTCAAAAGACTTTATTCTTACCAAAGCGTTTACCGAAGGGGAAGACATCCACAACCGTACCGCAGCCGAAGTGTTTCAGGTTTTTCCGGAATTTATTGACCGGGAGCTCCGACGGCAGGCCAAAATAATCAATTTCGGTATCATTTACGGTATGAGTCCTTTCGGACTATCCAAGGCCCTGGGCATCAGCCAGAAAATGGCCAAAACCTATATCGACAGCTATTTCGCCCGTTACCGAGGGGTCCGGGAGTTCATCGATAAAACCATCGAGGAAACCAGAAAAACGGGTAAGGTCAGCACGTTGCTGGGTCGCATACGCCTCTTGCCGGAGATTAACAGCACAAATCGGAACGTTCGCCAGTTCGGCGAAAGAACCGCCGTCAACACCCTGATCCAGGGCTCTGCCGCTGATCTGATCAAGGTCGCCATGATCAATGTGGATATTGCGTTTCGAAAAAGGAAGCTGCGCTCCAGCATGCTGCTGTCCGTACATGATGAAATCGTGTTTGAGTCACCACCGGAGGAACTGGAAGAAGCCCGGCTTCTGGTAAAAGAAAAAATGGAAAACGTCTGGGAGCTGGATATCCCCCTCGAAGTGAACATAAAAGAAGGCGATAACTGGGACTTTTAGCCCGGATATTTTAGTCATATCCGGAAGCGCTTTCAGGCCTCAGATGGTTTCTTGGCAGCTGTTGCAGCGGCTGCCCCGCTCAGCACTTCTAACGGGTGAAACACCGGAAAGAGGGTCGTTTGCATGAATTGCAGACGGCAGCTGAAGAATAATAAGCCCCCTCTTTCAACAGGTTTTTCAGCATGTACCCGCACGCGGGACAGGAACAGACGATGTCGAACCCATCCGCAACCACCTCCGTGAGCAGGGACAAATAAAATCGGGACTGGAGGTTATCCAAATCCCGATCGGTCGACGGTCATATTGTTTTCGCTACAGGTTTCACGAACCTGTTTTCATCTCTTAGACACCTCATGAACCGCCATACCCGACGGTTACCTGGTCGCCGTCCACAATGACCGGCACCTTTCGTTCTCCCTTGGAAAGTTTGAGCATTTCATTCAACCGGTTGTTGTCCTGCTTTACGTCAATGTAATCGTGGTCTTTATAGGCCTCACGGGCACGCTGGGTATACGGTCAACCGGATTTGCCATAAATTTTTATTGTCCCCGCCATGTCTTTCTCCTTTCGTAATGAATTCATCCATTACCAAACCGGCCGGCTGCCGGCAGGTTTAAGCGACTGTTCTATCCATTTCCAGACCTAATCCGTCATTTTGGGTGTGTAAACAAGACGGAACCCGAGGTTCTTGCTCCCGATCCGGCTGATCAGCCATTTCCGGTTTGCCGAACGGCTGCAGTGTGCAACGAACCCCCAGCTGCCCCCTTTGAAAACCCGTCCGTAACCGAACGAAGGCCCTTGGGGGTCTACCTGCAGCACATCCGTTTTTTCGATTTTATCATAATAGTCCTGGCACCATTCCCATACATTGCCGTGCATATCGTAGAGTCCCCAAGGGTTCGGCATTTTCAGGGCCACCGGATGGGTGCTTTCGCCGGAATTGCCGGAATACCATCCCACCGGATCGTGAACGGGATCATAACCGCACTCCTGGTTGGTAATTCCGCCGTTAAAAAAAGAGGCTTCCGTTCCAGCACGGCAGGCATATTCCCATTCCGCCTCGGTGGGCAAGCGGTGTTCCCCGTGGGGATCCCGCTGATTCATCTCGAAAATAAATGACCGGACATCTTTCCACGATATGTTTTCCACCGGGCAGTCACCCCCGCATTGAACAAAATAGGCTGGATTGTCACCCATCACCTGCTTCCATTGATCCTGGGTTACCTCGGTCTGTTGGATATAAAAACCACTGGAAATCCGGACGGGATGCCGGCCTTCATCATTTCCGCGGCCCGGTTCATTTTCGGGGCTGCCCATGATGAATTCACCCGCCGGTATCTGTATAAATGTCATACCCAGGTCGTTTGTGTAGGCATCTCCTGCCGCCGCCTGCAGCGAAGGCACATTGGTAAGCAGCAGCAAGGCAAGTAGCCACGGTATCCTCCGATGAAATGTCTTTGTTCCCATATCTATCTATATGGCATGAAATAAGGGTGATTTCAATACTGTTGGACAAGATATTCGATATATGCCATGCTGTTGGAAGAGCTGCCAGAAAATGCATTTACAGGAGAAAATCATGACCACACGCAATGCCATGTTCGCCGGCAGCTGGTATCCCGGCACTCCCGAAGAATGCCGGCGGGAAATTGATCGGTTCGTAGCGGATGCCGAAACGCCTGACAGCGCCGGCCAGGAATTTCGGGGGGGCATCGTACCACACGCGGGATGGTATTTTTCGGGTGCGATTGCCTGCAATGTCATCCGGCGATTGGCCGGCGGACCTCCCGCAGAGGTGGTTGCCATCTTCGGCACGCATCTCCATCCCGGATCGCGACCCGGCATCATGACGGAAGGAAGCTGGGAAACGCCTTTCGGCAACCTGACCGTCAACCAGAAACTGGGCGAAGCCCTACTGGCTGCCGTACCGGTTCTCGACAATTCATCTCACAGCTTCATTCAAGACAACACCATTGAACTTCAACTGCCATTTGTCCGCTACTTTTTCAAAAATACAACCATTCTCCCCATTGCCGCTCCACCTTCCATAGCATCGGTCGAAATCGGCCGCACCCTTGCCCGTCTTGCAATCGAGAACAACATTTCCCTGCGTGTAATTGGCTCCACCGACCTGACCCATTACGGCCCCAATTACGGATTTACCGGTCACGGGCGGGGAGATTCCGCCCACGATTGGGTCCGCCTGGAAAATGACCGCAAGATTATCCGTTTAATGGAAGGCCTGGAGCCTGAACCCGTTATCCATGAAGCGCTTGCCAGCGGAAACGCCTGCTGTGCCGGAGCAGCCGCAGCAGCCATCGCCGCCGGCAAAGAACTTGGCGCACAATCCGCCGAAACAATCGCCTACGCTACCAGTTACGATCGGCACCCCTCCGACAGCTTCGTGGGATACGTGGGTATCCTGTTTTAACCGGGTCGTAAAAACGTCACGATCGCAGATACGCCCTTTATACGCCGCAATCACTGGGGAATGTCACCCACCCCGTTTAGAATATACTTGGGATGATAGGCAAATTTTTTCAGGTCTTCACGCGTCGTCACACCGCTCAACACAAGAACCGTATCAATATCAGCATTGATGCCGGCAATAATATCCGTATCCATGCGATCACCGATGATGGCGGTTTCCGATCGCCGGCAGCCAAGCCGTTTCAGCGCATGGCGCATCATCATCGGATTGGGTTTTCCGATAAAATACGCCTGTCGCCCGGTGGCAAGCTCGATGGGGGCAATCAACGCTCCGGTAGCCGGCGCCAGCCCGTTTTCCACCCGATCGGAAAGATCGGGATTGGTTCCAACCAGTTTTGCCCCAGCCATCACCAAATTCGTCGCTTTTTCTATTTTTTCAAATGAATACGACCTTGTCTCACCCACAACAACATAGTCCGGGGTGACATCGTTCATGGAATAACCAGCTTCGTAAAGCGCATTGATCAAACCGCCCTCTCCAATTACATATGCCGACCCTCCTGGTTTGTGGGTTGCCAAAAAACTGGCCGTTGCCAGGGCGCTGGTATAAAAATGATCCTGCTCTACTTCAACACCCAAACGTTTCAGTTTCTGTTGAAGCTCCGATAAAGACCTTTCGCTGGAGTTGGTTAAAAACAAAAACTGTTTCTGTTGCTGCTTCAACCATTCAACGAAGCGGTTGACACCCGGCAGAAGACGATTGCCATGGTAAATCACACCGTCCATATCACAGATAAACGCTTGTTTTTCCAATAATTTTTTCATTTCTTGTCTCCCCGGGTCACAACCATGCGTGTTTGCAGAGATCCGGCGATGATAAAAAATGGTCTGCCGCAGGTCAAACAACCCGTTTTTTATTGTTAATTCTCACACAAGTCAAAATTTTACAATATCCCTTTGTCCGAAATTTTGCTTTGACGAACCACTAAAATCATGAGATAAGTAAAATTTGCTTGGGGGCAGGCCCGTATAAACAAAACAGTATTGGCAAATAGCCTTTTAAAATAGAGGCTATTTTCATTCCCGGCAGGGGGGGGGTTTCGTGATTGTAGCAGCGTTCCATCGCAAAATGACCGGATTTTTTTTACCGGCAGCGGTTGTTTTTTTCCTTTACCTCTCCGTAACCGTTTCTTTGGCAGTTGCGGCAGATCCGGAACTCAACACAGAAAAGATACGCATAATCGCCGATCGGCTCACCTCGAACAGCCAGGAAAACTATGCCGAATTCGAGGGCAATGTAGAAGCGTCCCAGGGAGATTTTCAGATTACTTCGGATGCGTTGCGTATTTATTACAAACCGGATAAAACCGAAGGCCCGACCAGCGGAGATCAAAATGCCATTCAGAAGGTCGTCGCCACTGGGAACGTAAAAATAAAAGCCGAGGACAAGCGGGCCACTACCGACAGGGTGGAATATACGCCCGAAACCGGCATGCTCATCATGACAGGCCCCAACTCAACCCTGATCAGTGAACGAAATTCCATCAGCGGCTCCCGTATCACACTGCAGCGGGAAAGTCGTCAGGTACGGGTTGATGGAAGCGAGCGTGAACGGGTTACAGCTGTTTTCTATACCACAAAAGGCAAAACAGAAGGCCTTTTGGCCCTTCCGGAACAGCCCTCCGGCGATCCGCAGAAAACCGGTCAAGTACCTCAGGATGTTGAAATTATTGAAACCAAACCGGATGCAGCTGATGCCGGGGATAAAAAAGACACTCCCGATATGACCAACGCGGAAGCAGACACCCCGCCGGACCGGGAGAAGGAACCGGTTGCCGCACCGGCTGCGGAACAAAACCCGGATGTGGAAATCGTTGAAACCAAACCTGCCGCCGTAGAACCAGCCCCTGAACCGGAAACGGAGATCACCACAACTGTCCCTCCCGCTGCGGAAATGGAAAAAGATACACCGGCGATGAGCTATGTTGATGCGGACTCCGGGGAGAAAAAAACCGTCGGCCAAAAGGCTGAGCCGACTGAATCACTGCAAGAATCGATTGCCGATATCGCTGCCGAAGACGGTAAAACCGCTGCCCCGGCTGAGAAAAAACCGGAAGAGGAGAAGGATGTTACCGATATCGCCGCTGTTGAACCTGCAGAAGCTCCGGAAACCGTATCCGCAGATGCACCGCAAGCGGTGGCGGCCGAGGAACCCGTCGTCGAACCCGCAGCCACCGTTCCGGACGAAAAAGAAATCCGTGCGCAGTACGCCACGGTTGGCGTCGATGCGTTGCTGAAACGGGTTGCGATCCCCGCGTTCGAAAATCAAACTTTCTACAAGGGCCCGGAAATCAAAACGATCTTCTACGATGGACTCGTCGACCAGATTGCCGCCAATACCCAAAACACCTTGATTTCCACACCAGCCAGTCCACAATTCCCGAATTTTTTAAATGCCCTGCCGCGCCACCCCTCGGGGCAGGTGGATAACTTTGCACTGGCGAGTCTGGGAAGACAATTGGGATTGAACTATATCATTACCGGGGTTATCACCGAGATCGCCGTTGACCGTGGCGTATCCGGCTTTCTTTGGCTGAAAGAGACCAATTTTATCGTGCAGGTTTCCACTTCCATCGATGTGTACGACGTTGAAACCGGGACAAAGGTGTTGACGGACAGCTATACCTACACCATCAACCTGGATGACACCACCTATGATATTTCACAGGTGGAAAAGGAAATGCCGGCCGAATTTATTGACGAGGCCTTTACAAACCTGGTACCCCAGATCGGGGAGGCCGTAACAGAAGTGTTGAACGAGGCTGAATGGAAAGGTTTCGTAACCGCTGTAACCACGAAGGATGTCGCCATTTCAGCAGGGAACGAAGTCGGTTTGCAGGTCGGCAACGTATTTTCCGTATACGATGTCAAGGTCATCGAGGGGGCCAGTGGTCACAACTTCATTGTTCCGGGCCTGAAAACCGGAGAGGTTATCTTGACGGAAGTCAGCGCAAGCCAGTCCCGGGCGACACTCATTTCCGGTGACGGCATCCGGGAAGGAAGCTCCATCAAGAAGATCGAAAAATAGTTGGGCCAAGCCGTACGGATCAATCGCCATTCGGATTTTACCGTGTCGACAAAAACCGGCTCCCCGTCTTACCTTGGTTGTCAAGCATTTTTGCAGTCGTTCAACGCCCTCCCCGATCCTTACTCTCGGGGGGTTCAACGGCACTTGCGGTATTCAGAACAGTGCTGTCCGGACGAAAATCCACCAGGATCATGCCGGCAAATTTTTCCTCGCGGTAAACTTCGACCCGATATTTACCCCCCCCCAGATCCACGGAAAAAGCCGATTGAATATCTTTTCTTCCAATGGTGATGCCGCCCTCATTGGTAATGCCTTTTTGTTTGAAACCGATCACATTGACCCGGTAGCCTTCCACCGGTTCTACACGAAACCATTTGGATACACTTACCATTTCACCGAAGCCGACCCGCTTTCGATTTCCGTCGATCTGCATGGTAACTGCATCCAGGTCGCTGTCGTACTCAAAATATTCCGGCAACAGTTGGGTTAATTGACGGTTTCCATAGAATACGCGATAATTGCTGCCGTTGTTGACCACTGTAATCAAGGGGTTGTTGGCGGTAAACTCTATTCCGGCTCCCTTGCGCAAAGGAAAAAAACGAAGGTGGCTGCGAATATTCTCCGCATCCAAAAAAATTTTGCTGTCATAAAAGGCCAGATTAATATCCCGGTTAATGGCTGACGTAATCCCTTCCTGCGTCAGTTCAAACCTGCGCTCGTATTCGATACCCAGGTATTCCATAAAGGCCTCGATTACCTGCAGGTGATAGTAAACCCGTTTCGAGGTCATGAAAGACTTGCTGGCTTCCACGCCAAACGCCGGTTTACCGTTCAGAACGGAAAACCAGGTCAGGGTTTTGGCCATTTCCACATTGCCCAGGTTGGTGTTGGTGTTATTAACGCGATAGGCATGCTCCGGATCGTACAGTTGCTGATTAACCCGTGCAACTACCCGGTTCGCGATCCCGGCAAGATTTCCGTGGTGCTCCGCATTCATCTGCTCCTGATCAATAATGACACTCTGCCCCCAGCGTTTCTGGCTGTGCATGGCGTCAATATACGTTTCACGATAAAAACCGCTGCCGTCATGCAGATTGAGAATGATGTCCACATCCTTATCCAGGATAATGTTTTTGACTTTGCTGATAATGTCGAATTCGGGGTCCGTTTCCGAGATCATGGCAAATTTCCGATTGAGATCGCCGTAAACTCCCCGGGAACGTTTAATGATGCTCAAAAAATTCAGATTGGGAATAACCCGGACGTCCCCCTTCAGAATCCGGTAGCGGGTTGTGATCAGTGAGGCCGCATTAAACCCGCCGGGTTCGTCTCCCTGGATACCGCCGATAATGAGCAGCGTGCTGCCCGCATTGCCCGAATCGAGTTTATGAAGACTGAAATCGATCTTCGGGGCAGCCGCCCAGGCCGGCACCGTCAGGAAAAAACAACAAAGCATCGGTATGAAGAACCATTTTAGCATGCCTGTAAGCCCACTTTGATGTGCCAGGGTTCAAAGCGGACCCCCTTCCGGTTGCCATTTTCATAGCGCAGGTTCAGGTACCCGCGTTCACTCAGCATTTGAAACACTTTCGTTGTGGTAAATCGCTCAGTAAAATTATCGGCCCCATACCCGACCTGGCCCACATCAAAGTCGCCGACGCCGTGAAAAGAATAGCCGGGAGGCGCCAGGGAACGGGACGCCATCGACAAATTGCCGCTGCTTTCATCGGCCTTGCTCAGAAACAGCATGAACTGTTTGATCACGCTGCGGATCCCGGAGGTAAGAATGACGTCATCCCCCAGATCCTTTTTGATTCTTTCGTAGGTCTGAAGCGGAAGCCCTTTGTATAAGTAATTGCCGGTTTTGTGGATCTTGATGACTTCACGGCTCCGCACGCGGTCCGTAAGGTTTTTAAAGGGTTTCTCTCCGCAAAAACCGTATTGCAGGCTGTCCCGGTAAAAAATCATCTCCAAAAATTCAATTTCGTCTTTGGAAAATTGTCCTACCGTGAGGTAATTGCGGGCGATGGAAAGCGCCTCATCAAAATTGAGCAAGTAGAAGTTCCCGTGCCCCACCGTTTTCTGAAGGCGGCTCAGACGCTGTAATGAACGGGAGAGCAACCTGAACTCCCGCTTGTCTAAACAGACATCTTCCGGATGATGTTCATCGAAGTGCTTCATTTTTTCCAGGTAGTCCCGGATATATCTGTCCTCTATCGGTTCAGCGGGTGAATCGGGAGATATCCCGGCTACAACCCGGGCGAGGGCATCCGGGGCAAATGCCGTTCCCACAGCAGCGATTGACATGGTTTTTAAAAAATCCCGTCTTTTCATGTCGCTCACTCCGAATACGGTTCCATTGGGCCCCGCCCCCTTACCACCGACCGACGGAAAGGGTATCGGCGGCAACGCTTCCCATCGAAAGGGCTTGCCGGGATGTACGCCGACAACAGGATAAATATCCGCAACAGCCGGGCCATCTCCACACGCCGCAACATATAACTAAATTTACAAGTGGTTATGGCCAAAGGTCAAGCACAATCAAACCAAGATAGCCAACAATACACATTGTTTCAAAAAAAGGCAGCCCCCGCGCCGCTCTTATTTCTTTCCGGAAGATGCTCCGGGGCTCTTTCCTGCCGCCACCGGGAAAAACAATAAAAATGTTATTTTTTAAGAAACGATGAACAACTACCGCGATTCATTTATTACTTGAATCGCGGTCGAACACAACGTATATTTACCTTAACGTTGCAGCTATTTTAATTCTATTCGCCATGTTTTTTATGCAACTATAAAGTTTATTACTGCTTGTGCCTGGATCGAAACAACTACCCTGCTATGGGTTTGAACTTTTGTGTATCCGCATAATAAAAAAGAGCGGCAAGGCCGCCTCCAAAGCACATGAAACGGAAACCGGACCGCTGAAAAAGGCCTGATTCGACAATGGTTTTTTTAATTTTTTTCTGCCCAGGTAGCTTTCAGCAGCTTTTTGAATGGGCATTGGGAAGATTCGCGGGTATGCAGCAGCCCGTACATTCATTCTACGAGGTCATCAAATGAAGGGAAAACCTGTTATACCGCCGGTCTATTTTACGGCCACATACAAATTCGAAAATTCCGACGAACTGATCGATGTTGTCCGGAACCGATCCGGCTGCATATATTCCCGCTGGGACAACCCGTCGGTAATGGAGGTGGAAAAAGCACTGGCGGATATGGAAGGATACGACCACGCCGTCGGCTTCGGCTCCGGTATGGCGGCTATCACGACAGCCATTATGGCGCATGTTCGTGGTAGTGACCGAATCGTGGCTACCCGTGAAATTTATGGCGGCACTTTTGAGCTGATGAACAAAGTGCTAACACCGCTGGGCATTGAAACCGTTTTCGTCAACTGCCACGACACGGCCACGCTCCTGAAGGAGATTGAAACCGGGCCGGCAGTCCTGTATCTGGAATCGCCCACCAACCCGCTTCTACGGGTGATCGACATTGCGCCGCTGGCCCGGGCGGCCCGCCGGAAAGAGGTTGTGGTCATTCTCGACGCCACCTTTGCCTCTCCCGTTAATCAGCACCCGGCCGATTTGGGAGTGGACATCACCATTCACAGCGGAACCAAGTATCTCGGCGGCCACCACGACATAACCGCCGGCTTTGCCTGCTGCAACAGCCCTCATTTTGACAACATCTGGAACCTGCGAAAAATCCTGGGCGGCATCATGGACCCTATGACGGCCTTTCTGGCGCTCCGGGGAATGCAGACGCTGGAGTTGCGCATCCGGCAGCAAAACGATAACGCCATGGCCATTGCCGAATTCCTGAACGATCACCCGAATGTTGAAACGGTTCATTATCCCGGCTTGCCGGCCCACCCGGACCATGAAATTGCTTCCCGCCAGATGTCGGGTTACGGTGGGATGCTCAGCTTTGAAGTACGGGCCGATTTTGACGGAACCAAGCAGGTCATGGACCGCCTGCAGTTGATCAAGCTGGCCACCAGCCTGGGAGGCGTCACCAGCCTGGCCAATCAGCCCATAACAAACACGCACGTGGGCTTGAGCCCGGAAGACCGGCATAAAGCCGGTGTCAGCGAAAATCTGGTGCGTCTCTCTGTGGGCATCGAAGAAAAATCACTCCTGATCCGGGACCTGGATCAAGCCCTCCGCAGGGCATGAAAAACAGGCGCCCCCCCTGGATACTGCCGATTATCGTCATCTCCCAGTTTGCCGGCGGGTCGCTCTGGTTTTCCGGAAACGCCGTTCTGGCAGACCTGCAGAGCCAGTGGGCTATTGGAAGCCAGATGGCTGGCCACATAACGTCTGCGGTTCAGTTCGGCTTTATCTCCGGAACGCTTCTGTTTGCCTTTTTTACCATTTCCGATCATTTTTCTGCCCGTATCCTATTTTTTGTCAGTGCACTGCTGGGATCGTTGTCCAACATTATGATCTACCTGGTTGCCGATGGATTGGTCTTGCTGCTGGCACTTCGCTTTTCTACTGGATTTTTCCTGGCCGGCATCTACCCGGTGGGTATGAAAATCGCGGCAAGCTGGTATGAAAAGAGGCTTGGAAAAGCCCTCGGTTTTCTCATTGGCGCATTGGTGCTGGGAACGGCTTTTCCCCATCTGCTGAAGGCTTCCGGGCAGCAGTTCCCCTGGGAATCTGTCATCATAACGACTTCCGCCATTTCTCTTTGTGGCGGCATCCTTGTCCTTCTGTTTGTACCGGACGGTCCTTTTCTGACTTCAGGAACGAAATTCAACAGCAAGGCGATTTTTATCATTTTCCGATCGAGTGATCTTCGCGCGGCTGCATTCGGATATTTTGGTCACATGTGGGAACTGTACACCCTGTGGGTGTTTCTGCCGGTTTACCTGCTGGCGTATAACAGCCGGCATGCAACTGCTGATCTTTCCGTCTCTTTCTGGACATTCTGCGTGATTGGCGCAGGGATGATCGGATGCGCTTGCGGCGGTGTCGTTTCAAGAATGGTGGGAAGCGCCCCTGTAGCCTATTATCAGTTGGCTGCTTCGGGTCTCTGCTGTCTTTTGTCCCCTTTCTTTTTGATCCTGCCGGTCGGCTGGTTTCTGGGAATCCTGTTTTTCTGGGGGATAGTGGTCGTCGGTGATTCTCCCCAGTTTTCCGCTATTGTGGCCGCCACAGCCCCCCGGGATCTGGTCGGATCAGCACTCACCATCATCAACTGCATCGGATTTTCAATCACCATCATCAGTATTCAGCTTCTTTCCGTTATCTTGACTTTTGTACCGGTGGAAAATATGTTTGTTCTATTGGCGATTGGGCCGATTGTGGGAACCCTTTCACTCAAACCCCTGCTCCACAAACGGGAATAAAACAAAAAGAGGAATGATGCGGCCCGCTATCGATGAAAAAGCGCACGAAGATCTCAGGCATGCCGTAGAATTGCTGGAGCATCCCGCCTTTATTGCCAAGCTTACCGATTTCTTAGGCAAACCGGTCGAGAAAGCGATTGGAGCACTCCCTGCACCTCTTTCCGACAAGGTTCACAAAATCACCCAGGCCACCCTGACCCGGGTTCTGCATATGGCCCTCAAAACAATGGATGGGTCGTTCCGGGGAAAGCCGTCGACGTGGACACATAAAATTGCCGGTGGTATCAGCGGAGCCATTGGCGGCACATTAGGGCTGCCGGCCCTGGCTTTGGAGCTGCCCGTTTCCACAGCCATCATGCTGCGCTCCATCGCAGACATTGCCCGCAGTCAAGGTGAAGACATTTCCACCGTTGAAGGGCAGCTGGCCTGTCTGGAGGTGTTTGCGCTGGGCAGCCGTTCAGCCGAAGACGACGGGGCGGAAACCGGCTATTTTGCGGTTCGGGCTGCCCTTGCCCAGGCCGTCAGTGAAGCGGCCAAACATATCGCCAAACGGGGCTTAACGGAACAGGGGGCTCCTGTTATCGTCCGCTTGATCGCTCAGCTGGCTTCCCGTTTTGGAGCAGTTGTGTCCGAAAAAGTAGCCGCACAGGCCGTCCCCGTTGTCGGCGCTTTGGGCGGCGCCACCCTCAACCTGCTCTTTGTCGACCATTTTCAGAACATGGCCCGGGGCCATTTCATCGTAAAACGACTGGAACGCGTTTACGGTGCAGAACTGGTTCAAAACGAGTATCGGAAGATATGGGAGGAAAGCCGCTGAACTTTTCCTTCGACCGGGCACCCGGGCATGTAGCCTTGGCGGATCGGTCTGTTGAACACAGGATTCTTTTAATGCCCTTGACGATTCCCTGCGAATCAAGCAAAATGGCAGCAACACAAAGTGTTTTTCTCCATTGGTTGTATAAAGGACCGGCATGAGCATCAACTACCTGTTTGTCGCCATATCTTTTATTATTGGCCTGGTTGCCGTCGGCTCTTTTCGTCGCTTTGACCTGCATGAAAGGGAACCGCTTCTAAAAATGGCCGTGGTTACCCTGTGGGGCGGCTTCTGGTCCATCGCGATCTCCATTTTCCTTTACGGAATTTTCCGGAAAATGGGGGGCGGGGAAACACACACCATTTCCGGAGCTTTTTTGATTATCGGCCCGGTGGAAGAAGCGTCTAAATTCATCGCCCTTTGCACCGCTTACCCGTTCCTTCGCAAGGAAATGAACGAACCGACCGACGGCCTGCTTTACATGGGTTGCGTCGCCCTTGGTTTTTCATTGATCGAAAACTACTTTTACGCCACCCACACTCCCGGTTCCGGGCACCTGTTGTTTATCCGGCTGGTGATCACGACACCGGCCCATATTGTTTTCAGTGTTTTTATGGGTATCGCTTTCTATTATCTGGTCCGGCTAAAAAGAGGTGTCGGCTTTTTTCTGGTCTCGTTTCTCTATGCCAGCTTTATTCACGGACTCTATGATGCCATCCTTTTCCAGGGGTGGGGGTTTATCCTGGTGTTGATACTGTTGAAATACTCCTACGAGTGGGCCTTGACCCTTCTCAGCTATACCACTGCCATATCACCATTTCGAAAATCATTGGCTGGTTTTTTCAACGATTACACCGACCCCCCCGTTGAAGACGGCATGACCTGTCCAAGTTGCGGCAACGGCGGTCGTAAACCAACGTATATGCTTGAAAAAACCAGAATCCAGCGATGTGATCGCTGCCTGAACTACCTGACAACCCAAAAAGGGCTTTTTCAAATTTTCAAACTTTTTGGATCGTCCTTTTCCGGCACTTCAAAATTTTACCGGGGGGCGAAAGCATTCAACAAACGCTTTTCCACATTATATAAGGGTAACTTCGTCGCCGACGGCGACAAGATGGCTTTTTTCGAAATGGATGAAATGGATGCTGCCCTGAACTCCTTTAACAATTTGGTCATATCCAATTTTGAAAACCGCTGGTGGTATCCGCAAGCCCTGGCCGCAAAGCGATACAGCTCCGACAAATTGAATGATGGTCCACCGCCTCTACCGGGCGGGAATGCTCCTGAGGATTCGTTTTTCCGCCGGAACAGGGCTTTCATCTTTTCTCTTTTGGTATCCATCCTCGTTGTTCTGACAATCCTTTTTAAACTTGGAACAGCATGAACATCACCGACATCGCTGCCGGCAGGATTCATTTCCGGAAGCGCCTTTTTGTTACAGCCGCATTGCTGGCAGCCGTTTTTTGTATAACCGGGTTCTGGCGGGAATCACCCACCTGGGAAAAAATCCACGCTGAAATTGATGAAAAATTCCCGGAAGTGCCCTCCATTTCCCTGGCCGAACTAAAGCAGGCAATGGCCGCCGATACCGAATTGATACTCGTTGATGTACGTTCCCGGAAAGAGTATGCCGTCAGCCGGCTGCCCAAAGCCATCCATCTCTCTTCCCCGAACGAGCTTGCCTTTCCAACCAATCAATTCATTGTCTGCTATTGTTCGGTAGGATACCGGTCGGCTGAATTCGTGCAGGCCGCCCGCAAGCTGGGCTACACCAATATCGTCAACTATAAAGGTTCCATTTTCGAATGGGCCAATGCCGGTAATCCGGTATACCAGGACGATGAAATCGTCGCAAAAGTACACCCGTATAATGCCTATTGGGGGCAATTGCTGAATCAAAATCTGCATTACAGGCAAAAAGAATGACGAAGCAATATATTATGTCGCAAATGGAAGAAAAAGATAATCGAATACAAAGGAGAATCCGTGCTAAATCTTGCGAACATCCTCGACTACAGTGCCAAAGAGTATTCCGAAAAAACAGCCTTGGTTTTTGGCGATAAACGCTTCACATACGCCCAGCTCAACGCTGTCGCCAACCAGGTGGCAAACGGGCTGGCCGCCCAAGGCATCGGGAAGGGTGATAAGGTGGCTCTTAGCTGTCCCAACCTCCCGTATTTTCCGATGATCTATTTCGGGATTCTCAAGACGGGGGCTGTTGTGGTTCCCCTCAATGTTCTTTTGAAGGGTCGCGAAATTGCCTATCACCTGAAAGACAGTGACGCCAAAGCTTACTTCTGCTTTCAGGGCACCCCGGACCTCCCCATGGCTCAAGAAGGCTGGGCCGGATTCAACGACGTCCCCGAATGTAAAATTTTTTGCGTCATCACCGCCGACCCGGCAGCCCCGTCGCCGATCGAAGAAACATCGATTTTCGGCCGGTTTATCGCTGAAAAATCTCCCGTCTTCGATACGGTTACAACCGATTTCGATGATACGGCCGTGATTCTATATACTTCCGGAACAACCGGATTCCCCAAAGGCGCTGAACTTTCCCACGCCAGTATGACCTTTAATGCAGTGGGCTCCAGAGAATTGCTGCAATCTACGGTCAACGAGGTTTTCCTGATTGTACTGCCGCTGTTCCATTCCTTCGGCCAGACGGTCTTGATGAACGCAGGGCTGTCCAAAGGCAACACCCTTGTGCTGATCCCGCGGTTCACACCGGAAGGTGTTCTGGGTGCCATGCAGGCCGAGAAAGTCACCGTATTCGCCGGCGTACCCACCATGTATTGGGCTCTCTTGACGCACGAGGACAAATCCGGAAGCATCGATATTCAGAAAATCGCCAAAAATCTGCGCGTCGGTGTTTCCGGCGCCGCCTCGCTTCCGCTGGAAATTCTGAAAGGCATCGAGGAAAAGTACAGCATCCCCATCGTGGAAGGATACGGCCTTTCTGAAACCTGCCCGGTGGCAACCTTCAATCACCTGCACAAAGAACGCAAACCGGGCTCGGTAGGTACGCCCATCTGGGGTATTGAGGTGATGACCGTTGACAAAGATTCCCGACCGGTGGCCGTGGGAGAAGTGGGAGAGATCGCCATCCGCGGGCACAACGTCATGAAGGGCTACTACAACAAACCCGAAGCAACAATAGAGGCTTTCAAAGGGACGCCGTGGTTCCATACCGGTGACCTGGGTAAAATGGACGAGGATGGTTACGTCTACATTGTCGACCGGGTGAAAGACATGATTATCCGCGGCGGATTCAACGTCTACCCCCGGGAGATCGAGGAGGTCCTTATGACCCACCCGGCCATATCCATGGCCTCCGTCATCGGTGTGCCCCACGACCGCCACGGCGAAGAAATCAAGGCCTATGTTGTGCTCAAGGAAGGGCAGACCGCTACGGAAAAAGAAGTCATCGCCTGGTCCAAGGAGCAAATGGCGGCTTACAAATACCCCCGCATCATCGAACTGCGGGGATCCCTGCCCATGACGGCAACCGGGAAAATATTGAAAAAGGAGCTGAAAGCCGAATCCGCTTCGTGACATTCGAACAGAAGTCGACAGGAAACAACCTAAATGGGGCAGCTGAAAATGGTCGTTTTTTTGCACTTGAACCCCTGACCCCTCGAATCCTTGAACCCTTTTTCTGTTTATCGATAATGACCTTCCCATTAAAACGCTTTCGAAAGAAAATGAATGGACCTTGATATCATCGAAAAAGAAATTGTCCCTTTGGCCCGTCAGCTAGGGGCCACTAACGCTGCCATCATTCCAACTTCCGATATCGTTGTGAAAAAGGAACTGGCCAAACTCTGCCGGGAGCCGCGCTGCGAAAACTACGGCCTGTCACTTAGCTGCCCGCCCCATGTTTCCGGGCCGGCCGGATTCCGCAAGCTGCTGAAGAAATACAAAGTGGGGCTTTTCCTGAAAATCGACGTCCCCACGGAGATCATGCTTTCCAGTCAGATCCGGGAGATCATGCAGCTGCTGCACGAAATTGCTGCTGCTATTGAGCAGGCTGCCCGCGAAAAGGGCTTTCCCGAAGCCAAAGCGTTCGCCGGCGGCTCCTGCAAAAAGCTGTTTTGCAGCGACCATGCAGAATGCGCAGTGCTGGCCGGTAAGCCTGCCTGCCGGAACCCGCTGAAGGCCCGCCCGTCCATGTCCGGCTTCGGGATCGATGTATCCCGGCTGATGCAGACGTCCGGCTGGAAACTGGAAAAAATCACCAAGAAAACCGACCCGCAGGAGATCTCCATGGGAACCGTTTCCGCCCTGGTACTCATGGGTTAACCCTATAGTTGCATAAAAAACCAGGCGTCCCTGCAACCTGCAGTTATTAAATATGGTATATGCGCAAACCCCTTGGCACCAGAATGGATTTTCTAAAAAATAGGCTGCATTTGAAAAATGTGTTAATATTGAAATTTGATACGGCTCTCAACGGATCGAATGCCTATCATGCTCTCAGTTGATGATCCTGGTGTTTCAGGCGCCATTTTATAATGAGCATTTTTTTGCTTCGCTCATGTCCTCGTCATGCGGAAGTTTCTTTTTTCGACTCGATTATCATGTCGGTGATTGTTGAAAGGGGTATATTGTGGCTAAAATTCCATTTAGAAACAATTTATTTGCAAAGTCTTTTATTGCCATAACCCTGGGTCTTATTCTATGGCTGCCGCTGTTCTATCTTTTTATCGTTACCATGGCGAATCGATTCGCATTACAGATGGAAGAACAATCCGGGCGTACCATTCTGAACAATGTCTACCAAATGGTTATGCAAAGCAGCAAGGATTTAAAATCTTGGGAACGTTCGGCCCTGGAGGCCCATAAACGTGAACTCCACAATATCATTCTGCTGATACGCTCCTACATTCAAGAATCCCAATTGATCATGACCCGGGAAAACTTAACCCTGGAGCAAACCCAGAAACGCGTGCTGGAGAGTCTGCGCAATTTTAAATATGGCAACAATGATTACATCTTTGTTTCTGATTACAACAACGTTCTGATTTCCCATCCGGATGACAAACTGCTAAACAATGATTTTTCCGAAGTCAAGGATGTTAAGGGTAGCTTGATTGTTCCACCCATGATAACCGGCGCCCGGATCAAGGGAGAAGGATTTTACTCATATTGGTGGCGCCGCTTAGATAAAGAAGAGCCCGTGGAAAAGCTTTCCCATTATCGGGATATTGCAGAATGGGACTGGGTAATCGCAACCAGCGTCTATATTGACGATATTCGGGAGGAGGTACAGCGCAGAAAAGGTGAACTGGTGGAAACGTTGAGGGTACATTTTCACAGCACCACTGTTGCGAAAAGCGAGTATGTAAGGATATGACCAAGAAGACAACCCTCATCGGGAGAAACGTGTTAGTGCCCGAGTAAAAGCACAGGGTCAGGTTTTGAATCTTGCATGGGGAAGACGATATAAGCCTGAAAAGTTCTGGAGCTCTTCGATTTTTGCAACGTTTGGGTCAACCCAAATTTTACAGGATCAAACGCGTAAGTGAAGAAATGATTATTAGCAGTGCCAAAAGTATCTGAAATAGAAATCATAACGATCACACTCGAATTGATCATAAAAGATCTCTATTCATATTGCTCGCAAAAGACGGGTCGATAAACCGACTGGGAACGTGAAACGTCGATAACAATGGCAATGACCTTTATATTGGAGTCACTAACGATCTGCTATTTGAACACGCAATCACCTATCTTACAGACGACATGCTTCAATAGAAAGTATTGATGTCATTGAATCATACCATTCATCGATTAAGGAAATGGAAGCAACCGCCACCGCATGGGTGTGTCACTTGTTTCAAACGCCAATGTTTGCGGTTAAAACGGTTGATGATTTGGTCGACGGAGAGAAACCTTCACACGAACAATTTGGCGAAAACCTCAGTAAGGGAAGCGCTCGTTTACAACAGGCTTTGGTTGACATTATCGATTACTGTGGCGGAAAGACGATTTCGGAGCTATCAAAATAGATGTAAAACGGGGAAGGGAAAATGGATCAAGGACAACCTGGCCGAAGGAGATTTTCAATTCTCATAACCAGTTGATCCGTCCTTATTTTTTTCAGACTCGCGCTATGCAGTCTCTTTGACATATTGGACCAATTCCCGGAATTCTTGAACGATTCCTGATTCCTGCTCGAACTTTTTGATGAAATAGTAAAAACAGACCCTTTCCTTAATATGATGTTTCCATAAATGACATT
>CAZKYZ010000017.1:0-19838 GCA_964557055.1 uncultured Desulfobacterales bacterium | reverse complement strand
CCTCTGGTAGTTGAATGAATATTCATTCATAATCGTATTGGGTCGCACACAACCACATTCAGGAGGTTATTATGAGCAGAAAGATCAGAAAGGCCGCGGTAATCGGCTCAGGTGTCATGGGCGGCGGAATTGCCGCGATCCTGGCCAGCGCCGGCATCAAAACTTTGTTGCTGGACATCGTTCCCTTTGATCTGACAGATGAAGAGAAAAAGGATCCGGCGGCAAGAAACAGAATCGTTAAAGCGGGAATGGACACAATTCTGATGTCCAAGCCGGCACTGCTGATGCAGAAAAGAGATGCCGCCCTTATTTCCATTGGCAATATGGAAGATGATTTCGATAAACTGGCGGATTGTGACTGGATCGTAGAAGTCGTGGTGGAGAACCTGAAAATCAAACAGAATCTGTTCAAGCGCATTGAGCCGGTTCGCAAAACGGGCAGCATCGTCTCCTCCAACACTTCCGGCATCCCGTTAAAAGCCATGTCCGAGGGGCTCAGCTCCGAATTCCGCAGGCATTTTCTGGGCACCCATTTTTTTAACCCGGTTCGCTATATGCACCTGCTGGAAATCATCCGCGGAGAGGAGACCACGGACGAGGTCGTAGACTTCATGGCGGATTTTGGCGAACGGATTCTTGGCAAGGGCATTGTCTGGGCCAAGGACACCCCCAATTTCGTGGGCAACCGAATCGGTGTGCAGGGGATGGTCAAGGCCATGCAGCTGATGCTGGAAGACGGACTCACCATCCCGGAAGCCGACGCGCTTTTCGGTCAGGTTATGGGCAGACCCAAAACAGCCATGTTCAAGACCTCCGACTTGGTGGGGCTCGACACCATGGGACATGTGGCCAAAAACACATACGACCTGGTGACGGACGACGAATCAAGGGACGATTTTATCATCCCGAAATTTGTCACCAAAATGATTGAGAAAGGCCTGTTGGGCAAGAAAGCAAAGGCAGGCTTTTATAAAACAGAACTGACACCGGACTGGAAACCGCTTCGCAAGGTCATCAATCCGGTAACCTTTGAATACGCCGAGTGGGAAATTCCGGATTTTGCCTGTCTGGCCGCTGCCCGCAAAGCCAAAAGCCTGCCGGAAAAAATGAAGGCTGTTGTTTACGGTAACGATAAGGGCGCCCAATATGCCTGGAAAGTCGTGGCTAACGGCCTTATCTATTCCGCCAATCGGATCCCCGAAATTTCGGACACCATCGTAGAAATTGATAATGCCATGAAGTGGGGTTACAATTTCGAAATGGGCCCGTTTGAAAGCTGGGACGCAATCGGTGTTGCCGAATCCGTGAAAAAGATGGAAAAGGACGGGCTCACCGTTCCGGAAAAAGTAAAGAAGATGCTGGCGGGCGGGAATAAGACTTTCTACAAAACCGAGGACGGCAAAACCCTCTACTACGACTTTGCCAGTGGGTCCTACAAGGAAATGGCCGTTGGTGACAGCGCTATCTCCCTGGCTGCCCTGAAAGGCGCCGGTAAAACGGTCAAGACCTGTGATTCAGCAAGCCTGGTGGACCTCGGTGATGGCGTATTCTGCTGCGAGTTCCACACCAAAATGAATGCCCTCAATTCCGAGATCATCACCTTCATGCAGGAAGCCATGGATTACGTGGACGAAAACGGTGTTGGGCTGGTCATCGGCAACCAGGCCGGTGGTATGCCCGGCGCATTTTCGGCCGGTGCCGACCTGAACCAGGTTAGCCTGGCCGCCAGAGAAAACCAGCTGGACCAGGTGGATACCATGATCAGCGAACTGCACAAGGTCGTTCAGCGGGAGCGGTATTCACCCTTCCCGGTGGTGGCCGCGCCTTACGGTCTGGCCCTTGGCGGTGGTTGCGAAGTATGTCTGGCGGCCGATCGGATTGTTGCCCACACGGAACTGTATATGGGATTGGTGGAGATCGGCGTGGGGCTGTTGCCCGGCGGCGGCGGCTGCATGAATCTCTGGAAGAAGATGTCGACCAATGCACCCGCAGCGGTGAAGGATCTCGATCTGGCCAAATTTTTTCTGCCCACATTCATGGCCATCGCCATGGCCAAGGTGTCCATGTCGGCAGCGGAAGCCCGGGCCAACGGGTTTTTAGGTCCCCAGGACAGGATCGTATTTAATCGCGACAATCTCATCGGGGAAGCCAAGAAAGAAGTCCTGCGCATGGTGGAAGACGGGTACGCCCCGCCGGCCAAGAAACCACTCCTGGTCCTCGGAGAAGCGGCCCAGGGAATGGTTAATGGTGAAATCTTCAACATGAAAAGTGCAGGCTACGTTAGTGAATACGATGCCTTTCTGGCCAAACGGATTGCATCGGTTATCGGCGGTGGTGATGTCCGGACGAACAGCAAAGTGGATGAGGAAACGATTCTGACCCTGGAGCGGAAAGCGTTTGTTGATTTTCTCAAAGAAGAAAAGACGCTCGCCAGAATCGATCACATGTTGAAAACGGGTAAACCTCTCCGTAATTAGATGAACAGAGCAAACGTTAAAACTCATCCCAAGGAGGATTGATCAATGAGAGATGCATATATCGTACAATCAGTGAGAACCCCCGGTTGCAGACGGATGAAGGGCGCCTTCAAGGATACCAGGCCGGAAGACCTCCTCGCCTTTATCCTGGATGCCGCTGTTCGGAAGACGGATAACCTGGAAAAGAAGGATGTGGACGACTTGATGATCGGCTGTTCCTTTCCGGAAGCCGAACAGGGATTGAATATCGGCCGTATCGCCGGCCAGATAGCCGGGTTCCCCAAGGAAGTCTCCGGCGCCACCGTCAACCGATTCTGCTCCTCCGGTCTGGAAGCCATCGCACTGGCATCCCTGAGGGTCATGTCCGGTTGGTCGGAAGTAACCATCGGCGGCGGTATCGAATCCATGACCTATGTACCCATGGGCGGCAACGTGCCCCGCCCTCATCCGGAGTGGACCAAACAGCACGCTGACCTGTATACTTCCATGGGTATCACCGCGGAAAACGTAGCCAATCGCTACAAAGTAACCCGGGAGCAGCAGGACGAGTTCGCCTATAATTCCCAGATGAAGGCGTCCAAGGCCAAGGCGGAAAAACTGTATACCGAAATCGTTCCGACCCCGGCGGTAAAATTTGTGAAACAGGCAAACGGAACTTATGCCAAAGAGACATTTATCCAGGATTTCGACGACGGTATCCGTGAAAGCACCACCAAAGAAGGCCTTGCCGGCCTGCGGGCTGTTTTCGCAGTCAACGGTTCGGTGACCGCCGGAAATTCATCCCAAACAACCGACGGCGCGGCTGCCACCATTATTATGAGTGAAGCAATGGTCAAAAAGCTGGGCGTCAAACCCATTGCCAAGCTGAAGTATTACACCACCTGCGGGTGTGATGCCGATGAAATGGGTGTCGGACCCCGCTATGCCATACCGAAACTGCTGAAATTGGCCGGAATGGAAGTAAACGACATCGGTTTGTGGGAGATCAACGAAGCCTTTGCCTCCCAGGCAATTTACTGCGTGAGGGAGCTTGCCATCGATTTTGATAAAGTCAACATCAACGGCGGCGCCATTGCCCTGGGGCACCCCCTGGGATGCACCGGTGCGAAACTGTGCGCCACACTTCTGGCAAATATGCAGAAAAAAGGTGTGAAATACGGCGTAGAGTCCATGTGCATCGGCGGAGGCATGGGTGCCGCGGCACTGTTTGAACTCTGTGAGTAATGCGCAACTTCGAAAAAAGACAGTCGGAAGGTAAAAAGAGGCTGCCCGCGGGCAGCCTCTTTTTTTATGCAGAATGTTCCGCGACAGGTTCGCCCGCATCAAAATGCGACACGGCTTTGACTTGCAAGAAGACATCCCCCGCCTCAAATTCCATCTGGAAAATCCGGTCTTTCGGGACAGTTGCCCCATTGATTGCGGTCTGCTCCAAACCAGGGAAAATGGTCTCCTTGTTTCGATGCAGAAATTCACCCAGGTCAGCCGCCCTGGTATCGATTCCCCGGTTGAGAAAAATGGGACCTAGTTCTTTCTGAATCAGATTGAACAGCTTCAGTTCAAGTTTGGCTCCGGAGGACGCTTCGTCGGATTCGGCTCTGTCATGGGAAATTTCCCGTCGCATGGGGGCATAGAAACCGCCTTTGCGAAAAGTGGCCCCGACGAGGCCCGGCATGGCGGCAGAGAGAGCAACGGTAGCACCGGGGGTGACTATGGCGGTTTCGGTATCATCGACGGCCTTGCCGTTCAAAAAAACGGTCTGAATTCGATCTTTCAGATAATTTTCCTCTATCCCGAGGTTGCCGCAGAGGAGTTTCTTCAGAGGGCACCTCGTTTCCGCTTTGATCCGGAAACCGTAGCCGGTGAGGGTGCAGAAAAGTGGAATCAGCCGTTGTTCCACAACCATGGAAATATCCATATCTCCTCCGGAAATTTGCGCGAATACCGTGTGAATGAGGCGGGTCCGGGCCGGGCCCGCAAATAGAAAGGGGCCGCCGTTCGAAGACGGGGCCCCCTTTTGGGTTGTATGATTTCTGCCGTTTCGTCTTCCTACCAGTTAAAAACCTGGTCCAGCTCGTCATCGCTGACGGCAAAGGTGACATTGTGCGGTGGCAGAGATTCATTCTTGAAGTATTCCGGCAAACGGTCATCCATTTTGGTGAATCCGGCCCTTTTGTTAAAATCGCGTTCTTTTTCCAGAACCATTTTACCCAGTGCGGTAACATCATCCCCTGTCAGCGGGGTGCCGGTGAAACCACCAATTACATCCAGCAGGGCCTGGAAGGTGTCTGCCTGGTCCAGAATGGCAAAGGCGATGAAAAGGCACATACCCGTGGAGTCGATGGCTGCTGTGGCAATCTGCAGATTGCGGGAAAGCTCCATCTGCCCTTCGGGTTTGAGGGGATCCACATTGCCGCCTACACCGAGAATGTTGGCGGTTACGGCGTAACCGGCTGTATGGTCCGCCCCCATGGGTGTCGTGGCATAGGTCACCGCGATTCCTTGAACGGCGCGCGGGTCGTAGGCCGGCATGGCCTGGTTTTTTACGACCGGCACCCGTTCGACGCCATACGCTTTTCCGGTTGTGCCTGCACCGGAACCGAGAATTCTTCCCAAAGGTGTTCCGGCACCCACTTCTTTCACCAGTCGGATGGCGGCGGCGCTGTCACCGAATTCGGCGACCCCTGCCTCCATGGCAACGGCAATGGTGGCGCCCATTTCAATGGTATCCACACCGAAGTCATCGTCCAGACGGTCGAGCATGGCGATATCATCCAGATTGTCGATGCCGCAATTACCGCCGTGGGCCCAGATGGTTTCATATTCGGGCTGTTTGGTCAGGAAGTTTCCATTTTTATCATTGAATGTACCGGAACACTGAATGACGCAGCCGCGATGGCAGCCGTGGGTGGCAGCGCCTTCGCCGCCCCTGGTGTTTTCCAGCTCTGCCTGGGCTTCACCCGAAATTTTGGCTGCGCCCTCAAAGCGGCCTTCGCGGAAATTGCGGGTGGGGTAACCGCCGGCTTCATTTAGTACGCCGGTGAGGACATTGGTCCCATAGGCGGGGAGGCCTTCTCCGGTTACGGGATGCTTTTTGAGGCCCTGCGTGAAGGCCTTGTTGGCTTCCTTAAATTTTTCCGGGTCGGCCGGGGCCCTCATTTTCAGGCCCTCATCGTCCAGAACAATAACTTTGACCCCCTTGGCACCCATGACCGCCCCGGGGCCTCCGCGACCGGCGTGGCGGGTGGGGCGTAATTCCATATCCGTCATGGCGACGGAAGCAGCAGCCATTTTCATTTCCCCGGCCGGGCCGATGGAGATACAGGCGATCTTTTTGCCGTAGGCGGCGGTCATTTTTTCGACCAGGTCGTAATTGCCAAGCATTTTGAGACTATTGTCGGCTTTAATGACAACACCGTCTTTGTTGACCAATACTTTGTAGAGGGTGTCGTCTGCCGGCTTACCTTCCAGAATAATTGCGGCGTATCCCAAACGGGCCAGCACCTGGGCGGCTTGGCCACCGGAATTGGACTCCTTGATGCCGCCGGTTAGCGGGCTCTTGCATCCGATGGATAACCTTCCGGACATGACGGCTGCCGACCCGCTCAACATACCCGGTGCGATGACCAGTTTGTTGTCGGCTCCGAGCGGATGGCAAAGCGGCGGAACTTCCGCTGCGATAACGGAAGAGGTCATGGCCCGCCCGCCGAGGCCAGCATAATTGCCCAATGATTCGGTCTTGGCGGCAGGTCCACCTTTGGCTCCCATGTCGATTCTCAAGATTTTGTCCATATTGCGGCCTCCTTGCTGTTAATGGATGGAATGATATATAGTTGATTTAAAACGGTTTGAAATTTGCGTCTAACAACCGATTGCGGCGGTTTGGTTTTTTTCACAGTGCACAACCGCCATCGGGAGGGCGGCAAACTTCTTTGGCCCGTGTGATTTGGGGCTGTAAAGCACTACTTGAATATCGAAAGAATCCGCCCGGAGTCGAATAGTTAGTAATAGTTCGTTAGTAGGGGTTATGTCAAGAAAAACCAAAAGTGACAGTTCTATTTGTCGAAATAAAAAACCCCGTTCATGAAACATCCATAAACAGGGTTTTTCCAATTGGTCGGCAAGTGTTTTCTAACCGTTGTCCTTTTTAAAGGATTTCATAAAATCAATCAGGGCTTCGATGGCGTCCATTCCGCTGGGGTTATAAATGGATGCCCGGCATCCGCCTACGGAGCGGTGCCCCTTCAGGCCGCCAAACCCGTTTTTGAGGGCAGATTCCACAAACCGTTTTTCAAGGTCTTCACTGGGGAGCCGGAAGGTGACATTCATCAGGGAACGGCTGTCTTTTTGCGCGGTTCCCCGGTAAAAATCGGACTTATCCAAAAAACCATACAGGCGGAATGCTTTGGCTTCGTTGCGAGCCGCCATTTTAGCGAGCCCTCCGATCGTGTCCTCGATCCACTTCACCACAAGCCAGACCACATAGATGGCAAAACAGGGCGGGGTGTTGAACATCGAGTTTTTATCGGCAAAAGTGCTGTATTTAAGCATGGTCGGAATGCCGTCCGGTACGCGCTCCAAAAGGTCGTCACGAACGATTACCATGCAAACACCGGCCGGCCCCATGTTTTTTTGCGCTCCAGCGTAAATCATGCCAAATTTCCCCATGTCGATGGGCCGGCTGAGGATGTCGGACGACATGTCCGCAATTAATGGAGCACCGCCGGTATCCGGGAAACCGGCCCACTGGGTGCCTTTAATGGTGTTGTTCGAAGTGATATGGCAGTAAACGGCATCCTTGTTGCAGCGAATATTTTTCGGAATGTAGGAGAAATTATTGTCTTCCGACGACGCCACCACTGAAATCCGTTTTTTTTGGATTTGCGCCTCCTGGATTGCTTTGGTAGACCACGTTCCGGTATTGACATAGTCAGCTGTATCCCGGTTGCCCAAGAAATTCATGGGGATCATGCAAAACTGCATACTGGCGCCGCCCTGGACAAACAGAATCTTGTATTGGTCATCGATGCTGAGCAGTCGTCTGGTGCGGACAATCGTGTCGTTGATGACTTCGTCAAACCATTTGGACCGGTGGCTGATTTCGGTGATGGACATACCGGATCCCTGAAAATTGAGAAAAGAGGCCTGGATTTCTTCCAGTACAGGTAATGGCAGGGCGGCAGGGCCCGCATTAAAGTTGTAAATTCTAGTGTCTGTCATTTTCTCCTCCGTTATGTATTCCTTGTTAACTCCTGGTTACGGGTGGCACCTCTCGTAGTCGAGAACTATCCCGTTTTTGGATAGGAAACAACTTCAGGTGCCTGTCATTGGGACAATCAAATTATGGATGGGCACTATCTCATAACAATCCCAAAGAATCAATTGCCAAATTGACGCATTTGATGGTATGCGCACTCTTGTTTCTTTCGGCGTCCTTTAAAGACGGTTCCGTAAAAAGTCCGATGTCCGCGTTACGCTTCATCCCTCGTCATTGCAGCGTACCATAAGTACGTCTCATTCCTTGGGATTCGCAAGCCGTATCTCGAACATTTTACGAAACCGTCTGAAATATGACTTTTTACGAGTCCATTTTTAAAAAACCCCAAAATATGCAGGAAACATGATGAAAATATATAATTACCCGTCGAAAACCGCTGAAACCCGTGTAGCTGCGATCAGCAACCGGGGCCTTGGAATCCGTAAAAAGGACATTCTTGCCGTTGAACGAATTCTTACAGATGTGCAAAAAAACGGAGATGAAGCCCTGATCCGTTATACATCGAAATACGACTCTCCCGGCATCCGGGCCGAGGAGTTGATGGTTACAAAAGAGGAGTTTAGGGAGGCGGCCAAGCAAGTGGATCGCGGCTTTACACGGGCACTGAACCGTGCAAAATCACAGATCGAAAAATTTCATCGCCGGCAGCTGAAGCGCTCCTGGATCGACACCCAGCGGCCGGGTGTCATTCTCGGACAGATAAACAATCCGGTATCCCGTGCGGGGGTGTATGTCCCCGGAGGGCAGGGCGGGCAGACACCATTGGTTTCTTCTGTGCTGATGGGTGTGATACCGGCTAAAATTGCAGGGGTGCAGGAGGTGATCATGGTCACACCGGCCACCCGGGAAAAGTGTGTCAATCCATTTCTTCTGACGGCAGCCAGAAAGGTCGGGGTCGATGCCGTTTATAAGGTCGGCAGTGCCTGGGCCATTGCGGCTATGGCCTATGGTACCGAAACCGTTCCAGCCGTTGATGTCGTCGTCGGGCCGGGAAACATATACGTAACCCTGGCCAAAAAGATGGTTTCCGGAACCGTGGGAATCGATATGATTGCCGGGCCCAGTGAAATCCTGGTGATTGCCGATCATACGGCCCGGCCGGAATTTGTCGCGGCGGACCTCTTATCCCAAGCCGAACACGACAGGCTGGCTTCAGCGATCATGGTAACCGATTCTGTTAAGACGGCTCAAGCCGTCCTGAAAGCCGTCCATAATCAGTTGGAAAACCTTCACCGGCGGGAAATAGCAGAAGAATCAATCGCTAAATTCGGAGCCATATTTGTGACACCCGGCCTGAATGAAGCCATCGATTTGGCCAACAGAATTGCGCCGGAGCACTTGGAACTGATGATCGCCAAACCGTTTGAATATGTTGGCCGTATCCGCAATGCCGGCGCTGTCTTCATGGGAGACTACACACCGGAGCCGGTGGGCGACTATATGGCGGGTCCCAATCATGTTTTGCCCACTGCGGGAACAGCGCGGTTTTCATCCGCTTTGTCCGTGGATAATTTCATGAAAAAGACAAGTATTATCCACTACTCAGAAGGCGCTTTCCGGAAAGAAGCCTCGGACATCATGCGGCTGGCAGAAGTTGAAGGGCTGGGCGCGCACGCAAACTCCGTCCAAGTCCGGCTTACCGGTAAAACGCAGAATTGAACCGCTTGATACAGGAAGAAACAACATCGGTTTAATTGACAGGGGGCGAAAAAAAAGGCACCCCGGGATAACCTGGGGTGCCTCTATCGGGATAGTGCGTCATCTACACTTTGGTTACGTTGGACGCGGCAGGGCCTTTTTCGCCCTGTTCTACATCGAATGTGACACGGTCTCCTTCGGATAGGGCTTTAAATCCATCGGTAACGATGGCGGAGAAATGAACGAATACGTCCGGTCCATCTTCCTGTTCGATAAAACCAAAACCTTTTTTGTTGCTAAACCATTTTACAATCCCGTTTGCCATGATACAGACCTCCCTTTAATACTAACTGTTTATAAAATCCCTTCAGGCGGCTTCTCCAATGGGAGAACAAGCCAAAGGAGACAATCGCTCCCGACCACTTGCAGAGGGAACAATTTTTTGTCCAGTTATAGTAACTCTTTTTAAAACACCGCACAATATATTTTTGAATTATTTTATGAATGGAATTTGATAATTAAAGGGGCTCGTGTTTTCGCTTGATTCAGTTTGCAATTCTTTTGTCTTGTTCACCTTTTCGGCGGCGGATGACATTTCCGGATGCTCCACTGGTCTGTATGACCGGAGGTTGTTCTTTAATCTGCAATTCGTTGTCAAGCATTTCTCTTAATCTGTTTTCCAGTTGACGTTTTTTGGTTTCTTCCATTGGTTCCTCTGTGGTTGGGTTGAGTGGTTCTTATGGTTTATATGACCGGCAATACCGGCCGTCAAAAGCAGGCTGTTTTATGGTATTTTTCTTTCGTTACAGGATAAAAATATGTGACATCCAAAGATAAACCCGCAGGGGGCGTAAGTTGGCAAGTGGTGCTTCATCAAGGTCATAATTTAGAAGATTGCATTTTTTACAGGTCTACCGGTTTGCCCAACCGTCTAAACGGGGCAGATAAAAAAAACTGCAGATAGACATGTGTTTTAATGGGATCTCTCTTGTGAGAAGTGATTGTTGCGGCACGGTATATTGTGTAATTGGATCTTTTTGATAAGCGTTATTGAGTATCCGAAATCAGCGATGATAGGCAAATAAACTATGCAAACAGGATTGTCAATCAAAAAATGACAGACGCCTCTATTCTCTTTGCATTTACGGGCAGTTTTGTCTGTGGCTGGACAGATGCCCGTGTTGACAAAGCAAATCGCGCTGTACTAAACAATGACATGCCCGACCGAAATGGAAATGGCAGAACAACACCATTTTTCCGAAGGCCTCCTGAAAAAAAGCTGAAACCGTCTGGTTTGAATATCTTCTACTGTTTTTAACTGCATAGCAACCGATAAGGGGAGCGTAATGACGAAAACCTGGATGCACCACAATCGACGGATGTTCCTGTTCCTGTCCATTACGGTAGCCTGTGTGGGCTGCGGCGGTTCAAACATCCATGAAGTGGTCCGGATGGGCAATACGTCCGAAATCGAGGAGATGATCAGTGAAGGAGCGGATATCAATGCAATCGGTCCCGATGGTTATACGCTGCTGGGGTCGGCAATTGTTAACGGCGACCATGAAACAGCCAAGCTTCTCATTGAGAAGGGGGCCGACCTGGATGCAACCGATCGCTATGGGCAGACAGCAATACTTTATGCGATTTTCAACGGGCGTACAGAGCTGGTACGCAGAATGATCGACAAGGGCGCTTCTCTGCGTGCCGCGAACCGTTACAACCGCCCTCTCGTCAGTATCGCCATAATAAAGGGCTACTCGCAAATTGCGGTACTGTTGATCGACCAGGAAGTTGATTTAAACAAACCGGACGGAAAAGGGCAGACACCCCTGGACTACGCCCTGATGACCAAACAACGCGAGATTGCCAGGCTGCTCATCGACAAGGGCGCCCAAACGATTCAAATCGATGAGGGCGCCCGGAGTGCTGCCGCGCATGTGCGCAGGGGCAGGCGATTTGTGGAGGCGGATTTATTTGAACCGGCTGCCCTCGATTTTCAAAGAGCGATCGATATCCAATCGGATGATGCCGTTGCGTATGGCGAGCTGGCAGCGGTATTGCGGCTGTTGGGAAGGCACCAGGAAGCGATCGCGGCCGGGGAAAAAGCGGTACAGCTGAACCCGAATTATGTCGAGGCGTATCGAAACCTCGGTATCAGTTATAAATCGGTCGGACGTCAGCAAAAAGGAATTGAGGCAACACAACAGGCGGTATTCCTTGATCCTGGCGATGCAAATACGGTTTTTGGCTTGGGCCTTGATTATTTGGAGGCGGGAAACAGGGTGGCAGCATACGAGCAATACCAGAACTTGAAAGGGCTTGATCCCGAGTTGGCGTATAAACTGCTGAAAATGTACACGGGCGATTGAAGATTATCGTTGCAAAAAAAACGGTAAAGAAGGCTTATCAAGATAATTGTTTTTTTAAAAGCATGTCTTGAGCGTTCTGACCAGGATTTTATCCCGGGCAAATTTCCGTGCCTGGCTGGTTTTTGCAGCGAACGGGGGAGGCTATCGCAAAGGAGTCGGTCTGCCTTTTACACGGATGATTTTGGGGCGGTAATCGTCTTTCCGGGCCATCCGGTTTCCCTTCCGCACGATAAAGATAAAGGCTATGAGAAAAAGCAGGAAACCGCCGGCAGCAGCCATAACCGATTCGTTGATGCCATATGCCGCCCCCAATCTGCTCCCGGCTGCGGCGCCAATAATCAGCAGAAGAACCGGCAGGATATAGAGGAGGAAGGAGATCTTCAACAGAGAAGCGGTCTGCATACTCATGACTACCGTGTCTCCCTCCCGGGCGTCCGCCAGATTGATCGCCTCCACTTCCATTTCCTGACCGGATGTGTGGCAGGAACCCTTGGAAGCGCATGATTTGCAAGCTTCCGTGCGGCTGGTTTTTACCAGAGCCGTTCCCTTGTTAACCCGCATTACCTCCCCGCTTTCAAGTGCCAACGGCGGTCTCCGATGCATTGTCGCGTTGATAGCAGATCAGGCCGCACTGCAGGCAGCGGCCGGCTTCTTCGCGGGCTTTCTCTTGCGAGAAAGCAGGCGGCGGTGTTTTGGCTGAAGCTGTTGCAACCGGCACAATCAGGCGCGGCTGCGCGCTGACGTTTTCCAGCGCGTCCACATTTTGAATATCGCTTTCCCTTCTGACGACATGCTCCGGCAGCTGCGGATCGATAGCGTACAGGAGATAATGGATCGCCGCTGCAGAGCGCCTCCCGGCGCCGATTGCCTTAATAGCCCCGCTGAAGTCGGTCAATTCGTCCGCCGGGGAAAAGAAACCGGTTTCATCCAACAGATACGGTCTTTTGTATGGACCGACAGCTTCCCATCGAATCGGGCCTGCATCATCTGCCGGCTCCGGCGTATCGTCCTGTTCCGGTTTGGCTTGGTTCGTAAATATAAGTTCCGGGTACCTTCCAGCAGAAAAGATCAGGGAATCCGCTTCCAGAAAAGCATTTTCTCCGGTCGTAAGATCGGTATACTCACAGCCGGTGAGCCGGTCACCCTCGCCGAAAATTCGAACAGCGGCAGAGTGGTATATGATGCGGATAGCGGATGGCGCGATGGCTGTATTTTCGGTCAGATCGTTGACCAGATCCTGTTTCTCTTCGCGGATCAGGACAGTGATGTTTTCGATCCCGTTATTTTTCCGGTTTATGGCAGCCTCAATAGCTGTTTTTCCACCACCGATGATAACCGTTTTAGCAGCCCGGGCAAGAGCATTTTCCGCGCTGTCGGAAGCTTTCATAAAATCAATCAGCAACGAGGATGATGGAATCGAGGGGATGGTGGAAGCGTCCTCTGTCTGTAACAGACGGCTGTCCCATCCCCCGGTTGCCAGAAAAACTGCTTCGTAGCCTTCGGCCAAAAGAGAGGCGATGGTGAGATCCTTGCCCAGCCGTTTACCGGTATGCGCCGTAACACCCATTTCAAGGATGCCGTTGATATCCCAGTCCAGAATCGTGTCGGTAAGACGGTATTTGGCAATTGCATATCGGAGCAGGCCGCCCAGTTTGTCGCCGGCTTCAAAAACGACCACTGCATGCCCGAGCCTGGCCGTAAAGTAAGCCGTTGAAAGGCCTTCCACACCCCCACCGATAACGGCAACGCGCCGATCCGTTGCTGGTGCCTTGTATGGCAGCACCCGTTGACCTCGATTCATTTCGGCCTCTGCTGCATAGCACTTCAACTGGTTTATGGCGACAGCTTCGTCTACATAATTCCGGCGGCATTGGGTTTCACAAAATGCGGGGCATATCCGGCCGATTACTGCCGCAAACGGATTTCTTTCCTTAATTACCTGAAGAGAGCGGTCGGCATTGCCCATGGCAATCTGATGGATGTATTCACAGATGTCGATTCCGGCCGGACAGGCCCGTTGACAGGGCGTTGTGCAATCCTCAGTGGTGTATTCCCGCAGTATGCGGCGGGTGATGGAAGACAAGCGGATGATATTTTTGGGACACACACGTTCGCAGGTTCCGCAGCCGGTGCACTTTTTTTCATCCACCACCGGGAGCCCGTGGTCATCCATGCGGATCGCATCGAAGGGGCAGGCGGCGGCGCAGGAACCGAACCCCAGACAGCCAATGTTGCAGACTTTCATGCCGCCGTTGATCATAAAGGCTGCCCGGCAGTCGTTCAAACCGCTATACCAGAATTTCAGATCAGCTTTTTCGACCCCGTAGGTGCATCCCGGCAGGGCGATGTCCGGCTCTTTTGCGGTGATGGAAACACCCATGATGGCTGCGATGGCCGCACCGGTATCCGGGCCTGCGGCCACGCATGAATTGGGGTCGGCTTTACCCGCTACTATCGCTTCCGCGTTGGCACTGCAGCCGGGCAGGCCGCATCCACCACAGTTCGCACCGGGCAGCGCATCTTCAACTTCGAGTATTTTCGGGTCGACGTAGACATAAAAGATTTTTGAGGCAAGCGCCAACCCGATACCAACGAAGACCCCGAGTCCACCCATCATCAATACAGCTGCTGTCATTTGAATGCTCCTGGTTTAAGAGATCGGCCGAACGGAAGGTGCAGAGCGCATATTTCCGGGACGTTGCCTCCGAATCTGCGAATCCGTCGGCAGAAAAAAAAACAACACGGGGCTACCATGAGCCATCCAGTCCACGGAGACCGTTCATATAGAGCCTGCCGCAAGCCACAAAAAGTGAAAAATCAGTCAATAGTACCGGCAAATTGTGGGATCGGGCCAATTCCAGCAAGGATTCATCAGGCTTTTTCCCGCGCACAATCACGATGGCGGCAATCCCTGTTATCCTTGCCGTGTTCAATACCTGGTCCGTTGTGAGGCCTGTCAGCAAAACGCCTCCTTCCGCGACCGCGGCTAGAACGTCTACCATTATATCTGCCCCGCCCCCGGCAACCACAGTTTTGTCCAGCTGGTCTTTTCCCACAACCACGGTTGCTTTCAAAATATCTTTAATTTCGGATAGTTTCATACATCCCTTAACAAGTGCGATTTACCATATTGCGTCTCGGACCCTGTTTGGACATCAATTTTTTAAGAAGTTAACATCCCACAAGAATAATAGAAAGTCAACGCTGCCATGATGCGCGAGATGATTTATAAAGGGCAGTATCGTGGAACCTCCCGGGTCTGCTGCTGCGGTCGGAAACAACGGTGATGAAACAAAAAAAATGCTCATTTTGCAACGATTCGGCCTATTCGCCTTCAAACGCGACGAGACAGTAGGTTTTGTGACCGTTGAGTTTTTCTTTGCCCTTTAAGTCCGGCAGGTCGATCACGAAGGCACATTCCAGAATTACACCGCCGAGCTTTTCCACCAGATTGATAGCGGCAGCGGCGGTTCCGCCGGTTGCAATTAGATCGTCGATGATCACAACCTTTTCCCCCGGCCGGATTCCGTCCTTGCTCATTTCGACGGTATTGCTGCCGTACTCCAGGGTGTATTCCTCGCTGATTACCGGCGGCGGCAGTTTGCCTTTTTTGCGCACCGTAACAAAACCGACGCCAAGCTTGTACGCAAGCACCGCACCGAATATAAATCCGCGTGCATCAATACCAACGACCTTTTCGACACCGCTGTCGCGGTAACGGGAATAGAAATTGTCGCAAGTCCACCGGTACGCATCGGGATCCTGCAGCAGGGTTGTGATGTCCCGGAAGGTAACCGGATCGATGGGCCAGTGGGGAACCGATCGAATTATTTTGGTGAGGTCCATATTGCTTTCCTTATTTGATCAGGGTTATCGTTTTTGTCAGCAGGGAAACCACATTATCCGCGTTTTTTTTGAAAACCTCCAGGATTTCATCCCAGGTAACCGCTTGTTCATCCTCCTTCCAGCAGTCGTAATCCGTAGACATGGCCACAGCTGCATACGGCAGTTTTATTTCATTGGCCAGAATTGCTTCCGGTGCAATGGACATATTGATCACATCAGCACCCCAGGACCGGAACATTCTGGATTCCGCTTTGGTGGAGAACCGGGGGCCTTCGATGGTAACGACGGTTCCGCCATCGTGCACCCGCAGGCACAGGGCATGCGCTGCTGATACCAGGAGTTTTCGCAGGCCGGCGTCAAAAGGCTCAGCCATAGCCGTGTGATGGGCACCGTCATCAAATGATTTGAAGAAGGTGACAGGGCGGTGTCTGGTGAAGTCGATAAACTGGTCGAGAATAATAAAATCGCCCCTGGCGATTTTATTCCGGAGGCTGCCACAGGCGGTTGTGGCCAGAATGTGGGTAGCCCCCTGCTCCTTGAGAGCCCAGATATTGGCCCGGTAGTTTACCTTGGAGGGGCTCAGCTGATGCCTTTTGCCGTGCCTGGCGATGTGAACCACCTCAACATCAGTGATTTTCCCGCAGGTGAGAGGGGAGGAAGGCGGTCCATAGGGTGTTGCCACCGTCACCTCCCGGGGGGATGCCAGCAGGTCCGGATCGTCGAGACCGGAACCGCCGATGATGCCTATTTTAACCATTTGGCAACGCTCCTGTTTTTGTTTCGGTTTCATGGGTTTGTATTGAATATGGATCAGACTGTCAAGATGATCATTGCAAGATCTTCCCGGCTGAAGCGGCTTGAAAATAAGGTTGCATCCCCAACCGGTTGGCTATATAAATCATCCTTGTTGTAAAAACCCTATCGTTGCATATAAAATATGGCGAAGATAGTTAAAGTGGCTGAATTATTCAATATTGAATCCGTGAGAGAACCAGAATGAAAGTAGACGGCAGGGTGATGCGGCCCATCTGGCTGAATGAAGAGCCGGAGATCGTCAAAGTTATTGACCAACGCAAGCTGCCCCACCAGCTTGTGGTTGCCGATTTGAAAACGGTGGACGATGCCATCGATGCCATTCGGGAAATGTATGTCCGTGGCGCCCCCCTCATTGGCGCCACCGGCGCCTGGGCGGTATTCCTGGCCGCGCGCAATGCACCGGACAGCCAGGTGACGGATGAATATCTGCTCCGGGAATGTTTTCGGATCGCTTCTGCCAGACCAACGGCCGTCAATCTGGAATGGGCGGTTGCGCGGGTGCGGGACAGTGTATTGTCGGTTGGTCCAGGTGTCGGGCGGGTGGCTGCCGCCAGGCAAGCGGCCCGGAGCATAACGGAAGAAGAAGCCGAAAATTGCCGTAGAATCGGGGAAAACGGCCTGGCTCTGGTTCGTGAAATCAGTGAACGCAACAATGGCCGGGTGGTCAACATCCTGACCCACTGCAATGCCGGCTGGCTTGCTTGTATCGAATGGGGAACGGCTACCGCCCCCATGTACACCGCCTTTGATGCCGGTATCGACATCCATGTCTGGGTCGATGAAACACGCCCGCTGAACCAGGGAGCCCGCCTGACAGCCTGGGAACTGGGTCGGCACGGCATCCGGCATACCGTTATTACCGACAACGCCGGTGGGCACCTCATGCAGCACGGCATGGTCGACATGGTTATTGTGGGTAGCGACAGGAGCACCTATACCGGCGATGTGGCCAATAAGATCGGCACCTATCTCAAGGCCCTGGCCGCCCATGACAACGGTGTTCCCTTTTATGTGGCGCTGCCCTCCAGTACATTCGACTGGAAAATGAAAGACGGTATCCAAGAAATTCCCATCGAGACGCGCGACCCGGATGAGGTGCGGTATGTACAGGGCCTGGAAAACGGTTCCATTAAGAATGTTCTGGTGCCTCCTGCGGAAAGTGCGGCCGGCAATTATGCTTTCGATGTCACTCCGGCACGCCTGGTTACCGGGTTCATTACGGAAAGAGGGGTTTGCGCTGCCAACGAGAAAGCTGTGCTGAACCTGTTCCCGGAAAAGAGAGAGGGGTAATCATCCATAACCTCAAACCAGTGCGCAGCGCCATACCGGCGCGGTTCCGGTTTCATGAAAATGGATCCTTATCATGCTGACGGGTATTGAGAAAAAAGTCATATCGCTTGTGCAGGGCGACATCCCCGTGTCCAAGCGGCCGTACCGGGAACTGGCGCAGCGAATTGGGCTGACGGAAGAAACGTTTCTGGAAATCCTCAGCAGCCTTAACGCCCGCGGTATTGTTCGGCGATTCGGTGCCACCCTTCGCCACCAGAAATCCGGTTTTGCCGCCAATGCCATGGGCGCCTGGAAGGTGGCTGAAGAGCGGATCGAGGAGGTTGGAAGAAAAATGGCCGCTTTTCGGCAGGTTTCCCACTGCTACCGCAGAGAACCTACTCCGGATTGGCCCTATAACCTGTACACCATGATCCATGCCGTCGATGAAGCGACCTGTATCGAAACGGCAAAATCCATGTCCCGCAAGGCCGATGTCCCGGAATACACCCTTTTGTTTTCCAAGCGGGAGCTCAAGAAAACTTCCATGCAGTATTTTACGGAAGATGAATAGAAGCTATCTCAAAAAAGTCTTTTGGCCCAACATCTACGTTGGGCGTTCGTTCCAAATCCTCGAAATACAGCAGTATTCCTCCGGTTTGAAACGCGCGTCCGCCTTGATCTTGAACCAAAATCCGTATTTTGAGATAGCTTCTATACACCCTTCCGCGTAAGCGTCAACAGCCGTCCGGCCGGAATCTGCCATGAAACCCGACACGCCCCGCATACTTCTGGTGAACCCCTGGATTCACGATTTTGCCGCTTATGATGTCTGGGCCAAACCATTGGGGCTTCTTATGGCGGCATCCATCCTGGAAAGGCACGGGTTTTGTGTTTCCTATATAGACTGCACCGATCGGTTTCATCCCAAAGCTCCCCCGGGAGATCCATTCAATCGTTTCGGCAAAGGACCCTATGGAAAAACCCGGTTGGCCAAGCCGCAGGGTCTGGAAGACGTTTCTCGCCGCTATTGCCGCTATGGAATTTGCAAAGAGTGGTTTCTGGGAGATCTGAAAGCATTGCCGGCCAAACCGGACCTGATTTTTGTGACCTCCCTGATGACATACTGGTACCCGGGGGTTGTCGAAACAATCGAAACGATCCGATCTGTTTATGCGGACCGGCCGATTGTGCTGGGCGGCATTTATGCAACGCTTTGTCCCGAGCATGCCGGAAGGCGATCGGGTGCAGACCGCGTGGTTTCGGGAGCGGGGGTCGGGGATATCCTTGAGGTCGCCGGGGAAATGACCGCCTGGCGGCCGCAGGTAAGAATTGATGCGGACAATCCGGACAGCTGGCCCTACCCGGCCTTTTATCTGCAGAACAGGATCGGGTATATCCCTCTGATGACCTCGGTGGGGTGTCCCTTTGACTGTGGTTATTGTGCCTCGCGGATGCTGCACCCCAAAAGGATGAATCGTTCACCGGAATCGGTTATGGCCGAAATCCAATACTGGCACAGGCAATATGGTGTCGTCGATTTTGTATTCTACGACGACGCCTTATTGGTTGATTCCCGGAAACATGCCATACCGCTGTTTGAAAAGATCGCCGCCGCCGGTCTGCACCTCCGATTCCATACCCCAAATGCCATTCATATCCGTGGTATTACAGACAGGGTGGCGAAGCTTATGGCGGGTATCGGCTTCACAACCCTTCGCCTTGGATTGGAAACAACTGATTTCGAGGATCGGGGCGGGTTGGACCGCAAAGTAACGCAGAATGAATTCCTGCAAGCGGTGGTTTGTCTGAGGAAAGCCGGTTTTTCCAGCAATCAGATCGGTGCTTATCTGCTGGCCGGTCTCCCCGGCCAGTCCATTGCTTCGGTGGAAGCTTCCATTGTAACGGTAAAAAAGAGCGGGATCACCCCGATCCCGGCCTATTACACCCCGATTCCGGGGACCCGCTTCTGGCCCCGGGCGGTGAAAAGCTCCCGATATGACCTTGAATCGGACCCTCTTTTTACAAACAATGCCGTCTTGCCCTGCCAAAAAGAGCCATTCTCCTGGGAAAGTATCACCCGTTTGAAAACCCTTTGTTTACCCTAACGTTGCAAAAGTCGGAGAGCTTCAGAGCCGCGGCGCCGAGGGA
>CAZKYZ010000016.1:0-20341 GCA_964557055.1 uncultured Desulfobacterales bacterium | reverse complement strand
AAACGAATACCCCTTGGCCGTCAAGCGCCTGGTCACCGCCATCAAGCAGGCGGAACGTTACGGACTGCTGGGCGATGGCATTGCCGGGACGGATTTCTGTTTCAAGGTCAAAATCTCCACCGGTGCAGGTGCATTTGTCTGCGGTGAGTCCACAGCCCTGATGGCCTCTCTGGAGGGCAAGGTGGGACGCCCCCGGGCCAAATACGTGCATACCGTTGAAAAAGGGTTCCGAGAAGGTCCTACCAATCTGAACAACGTAGAGACCTACGCCAATGTGCCCCCCATCATCATGAAAGGCGGTGCCTGGTATGCTGGCATGGGCACCGAGCACAGCAAGGGCACCAAGGTGTTCAGCCTCTGCGGCAAAATCAACAACACCGGCCTGGTGGAAGTCCCCATGGGCGTCTCCCTGCGCGAAATCGTCTTCGAACTGGGCGGCGGCGTGCCCAAGAAAAAAAAATTCAAGGCGGTCCAGACCGGCGGGCCCTCAGGCGGGTGCATTCCCGAACGCTTCCTCGACCTGCCCGTGGATTACCAGCGTTTGGCCGAGGTGGGTTCCATCATGGGCTCCGGCGGCATGATCGTCATGGATCAGGACACCTGCATGGTGGATGTGGCCCGTTATTTTCTCGATTTTCTTAAAGAAGAATCCTGCGGGCAGTGCAATCCCTGTCGGGAAGGCATCAAACAGATGCTCGACATTCTCACGGGCATTTGTGCTGGCAAGGGCAAGGAAGGGGACATCGAACTGCTCGAAGAGCTGGGTTCCATGGTTCAGCGATTCTCTTTGTGCGGCCTGGGGACGGCGGCGCCGAACCCCGTGCTTACCACCATCCTCTATTTCAGAGATGAGTACGAAGCCCACATCAAGGACAAGAAATGCCCGGCCGGCGTCTGCAAAGCCCTGTTCCACTATGATATCGACGCGGAAGCCTGCACCGGGTGCGGCCTGTGTGCCAAGAAGTGTCCCCAGGATGCCATTGCCGGCAAGAAAAAAGAACCCCACCAGCTGGATCAGGACAAATGTATTAAATGCGGGATCTGTTACGATGCCTGTAAATTCGATGCCATTGCCATCCGATAAGATTAAGGAAAAAACCGATGATCACGTTTAAGCTAAACGGTAAGACAGTCCAAGGAGAAGAAGGGCAGTACATTCTTCAGGTGGCTGAGAAGTACGGCGTTGATATACCGACACTCTGCCACCACAAGGCCCTGGAACCGGCAGGTATGTGCCGCATCTGCACGGTTGAGCTTTTCGACGGCCGCCGAACCCGTTTTGTCACCGCCTGCAACTACCCCATATGGGAAGGCATGGAGGTCAAGACGAATACCGAAGCGGTTCACACCGGCCGCAAGCTGATCGTTGAAATGCTTTTTGCCCGCTGTCCCGAAGTGCCCCTGCTGCAAAATATGGCCAAGGAATACGGTATCGAGAAGCCGCGTTTCAAGCTGGAGAACGACACCTGCATTCTTTGCGGCCTTTGCACGCGTATGTGCGAAAAGATGGGCAACAGCGCCATCAGTCTCACCGGTCGCGGTGTCGAGATGAAAGTCGACACCCCCTTTCACCTGCAGACTGATGTCTGCATGGCCTGCGGCGCCTGTGCCTCGGTCTGTCCCACCGGTCACATTACCCTGGAAAAGATCCGCGCGGTGATTTCACGTCGGGGTTCCAAACTGATTCCCTCGGAATACGATATGGGGCTGAAGGGTCGCAAACCGGTTTACGTACCCTATCCCCAGGCAGTACCCAACACACCGGCCATCGATCGCGACGTCTGCGTGCATTTTAAGACCGGGGGCTGTAAAGTCTGCGCGGAATTTTGCGGTGTGGACGCCATCGACTACAACATGGAAGACGAGATTGTGGAGCTCAATGTCGGGGCGATTATTCTGGCGCCCGGCTTCGAGCCTTTCGATCCGTCCAAGTTCGACGCTTACAACTATGCCAATCACGCCAACGTGATCACCTCCATGGAGATGGAACGGATCCTTTCGGCATCAGGGCCCACGGAGGGGCACCTTGTCCGGCCGTCCGACCACAAGGCGCCCAAAAAGATCGCCTGGTTCCAGTGTGTGGGCTCCAGGGATCTCAACCGGTGCGACAATTCTTATTGTTCTTCGGTCTGCTGCATGTATGCCATAAAGGAGGCCGTGATAGCCAAGGAGCATGCCGGCGATGATCTGGAGTGCACCATTTTTTACATGGATATGCGTACCCACGGCAAGGATTTTGAACGGTTTTACAACAACGCCAAAGAAAAAGGCGTACGATTTGTCCGTAGCCGGGTGCATTCCATTGATCCGGTCCACGGTACCGATGACCTTTCCGTTCGATATGTCATGGAATCGGGCGAGATTCAAAATGAAACCTTCGACCAGATCGTCCTCTCTGTCGGGCTCCAGACCAGCCCGGAGACCGTCATTCTTGCTGAAAAACTGGGCATTGAACTGACCGAAGGCAATTTCTGTAAAACGGGAACCTTTGAGCCGGTGGAAACCTCACGGAAGGGCATTTACGTCTGTGGCGCTTTTCAGGGCCCCAAGGACATCCCCCAATCGGTCATTGACGCCAGTGCGGCGGCGGCTAGCGCCGGGGTCGTGCTGAGTTCGGCGAGGAATACAGAGACACGGACACCGGAAGTCGTTCCTGAATCCAATGTGATCGGGGAACGCCCCCGCATTGGTGTTTTCGTCTGTCGGTGCGGCGTCAATATTGCCGGTGTCGTCGACGTGCCCGCCGTTAAGGATTATGCGGCCACGCTTCCGTACGTGGAATATTTTTCGGACAACCTCTATTCCTGCTCCCAGGACACACAGGAAACCATGACCCAGATTATCAAGCAGCATAATCTAAACAGGGTTGTCGTGGCGGCCTGTACCCCGAAGACCCACGAGCCACTGTTCCAGGAGACTCTTATCAACGCGGGGCTTAACAAATATCTGTTTGAAATGTGCAACATTCGAAACCAGGATTCCTGGGTTCACAAAAATAATCCCGAGATGGCCACGCAAAAAGCCAAAGACCTGGTTCGAATGGCCGTTTCCAAGGTGGCGCTCATGCAGCCCCTTGAGGAAGCCGAACTGGAAGTCGATCAGACGGCCATGGTTATCGGTGGCGGTATTGCCGGTATGAGTGCGGCCACGACGATTGCACGGCAGGGCTATGAAACCCATATCATAGAAAAAAGCGATGCCCTCGGAGGGCAGGCCCTCAACCTGTTCAAAACCATTTCGGGTGACCAGGTGCAGTCAAAACTTGCAGACATGGTTTCCGATGTTGATAAAAATGATAACATCCATGTGCATTTGAACACAGAGCTTAAAGGTGTCGACGGGTTTGTGGGCAGCTTCAAGGCCACACTCTTGTCCGGCGGTGAAGAAAGCGAGTTGAAACACGGTGTTGCTGTTGTGGCAACCGGTGCTGCCGCCCTTGAACCCGAAGAGTATCGATATGGAGAGGATCCGCGAATACTGACAAGTCTGGGGCTCGACCGGAAATTCATGAACAACGACCCTGCCCTCAAGGAAATGGAATCGGCGGTTTTCATTCAATGCGTCGGTTCGAGGGAACCTGAGCGCCCCTATTGTTCCAGAGTCTGCTGTACCCATTCCATCGACAATGCTCTGGAACTGAAAAGAATAAATCCGGAAATGAATGTGTATATTCTCTATCGGGATATTCGGACCTATGGCGAGCGCGAGTATATTTACAAGGAGGCTCGTGAGAAGGGGGTCATCTTTATCCGCTATTCCCTGGACAACAAACCCAGGGTCGACCTGAAGGGTGACACGCTCAGCATAATGGTGACCGATCATGTGCTGGGGCGTCCTCTGGAGATCGCTGCCGATATGATCATCCTGGCCTCTGCGGTGATTTCCAACAAGAATGAAGCCCTGGCGCAGTTCTTCAAGGTGCCGCTGAACGACGACGGCTTTTTTGTGGAAAAACATGCCAAACTCGGCCCCTCGGAATTTGCCACGGACGGTGTTTTTCTTTGCGGTCTGGCCCACTATCCCAAGCCCATCGACGAAAGTATCGTCCAGGGAAGGGCGGCTGCATCAAGGGCCGTCACCCTGCTGGCACGTAAGACCATTCACACCAGTGGAACGGTTGCCAAGGTGGATCCGGCGGTCTGCAGTTCATGCGGGGTTTGTGTGTCCATCTGCCCATATTCGGCGCCGTCATTTATTGAGCCGGATGCCCGCTTTTTTCCGGGCAAAGCGCAGATCAACCCTGTGCTGTGCAAGGGCTGTGGCCTCTGTGTGGCTTCCTGCCGCTCCGGAGCCCTCCACCTGCAGGGATTTGATAACGACCAGATTTTTTCACAGATTTTTTCTGTCCGCAAAGCCGTGTAGGGCTTTTGCATACCAGCATACTGCCCGGAGAGCCTGATCGGCTCCAGGCAGGTGCAAGAAGGAGATTGGGATAATGTCTGATTGGGAACCAACAATTGTGAGTTTTTTATGCAACTGGTGCAGTTACGGCGCTGCCGACCTGGCCGGTGTCAGCCGGATGCAGTATCCGCCCAATATCCGGGTTGTGCGGATTCCGTGCACCGGTCGCATGAGCCCCAAGTTCGCCCTGGCCGCTTTGCGGGAGGGTGCCGACGGCGTATGGGTCTCCGGGTGACATCCTGGAGAATGCCATTACCTGGAAGGTAATTATTACGCCCGTCGCAAGTTTGCCCTGTTTAATAACCTGCTGGAGCACATGGGAATCGAACCCGGACGGCTCCATTTTTCATGGATTTCATCCGCCGAGTCAACCAAGTTTGTACGGGTGGTCACGGAAGTGACTGAAGCGGTCAAGGCACTCGGCCCCAACAATTATTTTGTGAAGAACAAGGCCAAGGTGGCTTAATCATGTTAGCATATATCGACAGGATAAAAGAGATTTCCCGGCAACTGCTCAACGACTGCAGGGTCGATATGGTCATCGGGTTTAAAAAAGGAACCCTGCCCATGATGAACGAACCCTGCTTCATTACCAGTGCCGAAGATGTGGACCAGATGGTTTGGGACGGCAACTGCGGCATCAATCTGGCCAATTATCTCACCAACCGGAAAGAAAAGATAGGTGTCATCGCCAAAGGATGTGACAGTCGCAACATCGTTACCCATATTATTGAAAACAAGATTGACCGCGAGCAACTGGTTATTGTCGGCGTACCCTGTACGGGCATGCTCGACCGCCGCAGGATTGGGAAGCAGGTCCAGGGTGAGATCCTTTCTGTTCAGGAAAAGGGCGATATCGTTACGGTCCACGGCGCCGGGTTTGAAGTTTCCCTGGAAAGACGGGAAGTGCTTCAGAAAAACTGCAAAGTCTGCAAACACCGCAATCCGGTTATCTACGATGAGCTGGTGGCGGAACCGGTAGACGAACAGACGGATGTAGACCGGTATGAAGACGTGCGTGCCATCGAGGCCATGAGCCCGGAGCAGAAACAGCAGTATTTCGACGATCTTTTTGCTCCCTGCATCCGTTGTTATGCCTGCCGCAATGCCTGTCCGCTCTGCTACTGCCCCACCTGCTTCGTGGATGAATCGAAACCGCAGTGGGTCGGTAAGAGCCAGGACCCGGTGGATATCAAGACGTTCCATTTCCTGAGAGCCTATCACTGTGCCGGACGGTGCACGGACTGCGGGGCGTGTGAGAGAGCTTGCCCGGTGGGGATCAATATGCGTACCCTCACCAAGAAACTGGAGAAGGACGGCTTTGAAAAGTTTGGTTGGGAGGCGGGCCTGACACTGGAAACCAGACCGCCGCTGGATACATTCAACCCGGATGATCCGGACGAATTTATCAAGTAAATTTCCGCTCACCCCATAAGGTAAACATTATGCGTTATATTTCGATTGCAAAAACAGAATGGTCTGCCGGCCTGAAGGCGGCCGCCAGTCGGTACCGGCTGTTCGGACCGGTACAGGAAGGCGAATTTCATACTTTCAAGGCGCTTGAGGAAGGCGAGAATACGGATCTGGATTTTCTCAATACCAGAATGTCCCCCAAATCTGTTGTCTATCCACAGTCCGAGGTTATGTTTGAATACAGCCTGGATGAGAACAGCCCTGAGCAGAGCCTGCTCAAGGAGCCGGACACCGATTATTCACCCAGGGCGGTTGTGGGGATCCGTCCCTGTGATGCCGCTTCTTTTCCCCTGGTGAAATTAAATTTCGACACTCCCGAATATCAGGACCCTTATTGGCTGAAGGCCTATGAAGCCACAACATTTATCGGGTTGGCCTGTAATGCACCTTGCAGCAGCTGCTTCTGCACCAGTGCCGGCTACGGGCCGTTCGACGAAACAGGCCTGGACGCTCTGGTTATCGATGACGGAGAAAACTACCGGATTAAGCCGATTACCGAAAAGGGCGACGCCTTTCTCCAGGCAGCCGGATGGGATTCAGCGAAAGCGGATCCGGATGTCGACAAAACGGTCGCGGCGTTGAAACAGGCGGCCGAAGGAAAAATTGTTTCAAGAGTTTCCACGGAAAACCTGAATAACACCGATACAATGGAATTGTACCAGGCGCCTTTTTGGGAAGAGGTTGCCTTTGCTTGTATTAACTGCGGGACTTGCACGTTTGTGTGCCCCACCTGCTGGTGTTTCGACATCCAGGACGAAAATCAAGGGCTTTCCGGTCAGCGCATGCGCAATTGGGACAGCTGCATGTTTCCGCTGTTCACCCTGCACGGTTCCGGACACAACCCTAGAGGGGTAAAAGTACAGCGGGTCCGTCAGCGGTTCATGCACAAACTGAAGTATTACGTTGACAAATATGACCGGGGCATCCAGTGCGTCGGCTGCGGTCGTTGTGTCCGTTCATGTCCGGTGAATATCGACATTCGGAAAGTTTGTGAACGCATGAACAGTTTTGCCAAGACCGATACCTGTCCGGCTTAGCGAAAAAGGGGGTAGATTTTGTTGAACCCATATTTGCCTTATCCGGTCCGTATTGATGAAATCATTACAGAGACCGAAGATAAGAACCTGAAAACGTTTAAATTTGTATTTATCAACCCGGAAGATGAAAAAAAGTTCTCCTATCATCCCGGCCAGTTTGCGGAACTGTCCGTAACCGGCAAAGGTGAAATCCCCATCGGGATTGCCTCTTCTCCCACCGAAAAAGGTTATGTCATGTTTACGGTCAACAGGGTGGGGCTGGTGTCCTCCCATCTCCACAACATGAAGGTCGGTGACGTCATGGGGATCCGGGGGCCGCTTGGCAACTGGTACCCCTGGGAGGATTTAAAAGGAAAAAATGTGGTGATTATCGGCGGCGGTTTTGCCTTTACCACCTTGCGTTCCTCGATTGTGTACATGCTCGCAAACCGGGATAAATTCGGCGAAATCCACGTAATTTACGGTGCCCGCAGTCCGGGAATGCTGCTCTATCGGAGTGAACTGGCCGAATGGGAGAAACGCGACGACATTCAGATGCATATTACGGTTGATGCTGCCAACGACCCGGATTGGAAATACAATGTTGGGTTTGTTCCCACGATTACGGAACAGAAGGCGCCCCCCGCGAACGAAGACACTTATGCCATCATATGCGGACCGCCGATCATGATTAAATTCACCCAGCCGGTGCTGGACAGCAGCGGCTACATGCACGATCATATTATCATGTCCCTTGAAAACAGAATGAAATGCGGCATCGGAATGTGTAGCCACTGCAATGTGGGAAAAGAGTTCGTCTGCAAGGACGGGCCGGTTTTCACACTTGCCCAGTTAAACGGAATGCCTCGAGAATATTAGGTCTCGGAGGGCTTGACTTCGGAAAACCGGAGTTATATTGTTTTTTTAAGAATATGCTTTTATTGCTGAATTGATATTGACATCACTCTGTCAATCGGATAAAAAATGTGATTCCATATAGAATATAACCTGGCTGAATGCCGAACAAATAATCTCACAAGGAGGAAATCTAAATGGCAAGTGTTGAATTTATGGGAAAAGCTTTTAACGTAGACGAAGACGGTTTCATCGAAAATTATGAAGACGGCAAATGTGACGAATGGATCCAATGGGTAAAGAAAGAAGAAGGTATCGACGAACTTTCAGACGAGCACAGGCTTGTTATCAGTACCCTTCAGGAATACTACGAGAAAAACGGAATCGCCCCCATGGTTCGTGTTCTGTCCAAGGTTACCAAGTTCAAGCTGAAACATATCTATGAACTGTTCCCGTCAGGACCTGGAAAGGGAGCCTGTAAGATGGCCGCTCTTCCGAAACCAACCGGGTGTGTATAATAATGGCATGACGGTACAGAATTACAGATAAAAAAAGAGCTCCGCTAACTGCGGAGCTTTTTTTTTGGGAGAATTCGTATGGTTTTTACCGTAAAAACCCATGAACGCACACAGCTGATCGACATTACTTCCCAGGTGCAGGAAATGGTGACGGCGTCCGGCTGCAAGGAAGGGACCTGCATGGTTTACTGCCCGCACACCACCGGCGCGATTACCATTAATGAAAGTGCTGATCCCAGTGTGCGTTCGGATATCATCATGGCGCTCAACCAGATTGTGCCATGGGACGCTCCTTACCGGCACATGGAAGGCAATTCGCCTGCCCACGTCAAGTCTTCCCTTGTGGGGGCATCCGAATTGATTGCCGTCGAAAGTGGTCGTCTTGTACTGGGTACCTGGCAGGGGGTCTTTTTTTGTGAGTTTGACGGTCCCCGAACCCGGAAAGTGCATGTGCGGTTTATTGGATGAAAACGACACACAGGTAAATGATCATGCCCAATCAGATCCAAATGGATAAGATGGACCGGAAGTTGCTCAACTGGATCCAATCGGATTTTCCGGTATCCGAACGGCCGTACCGCACCATAGCCGAGGAGTTCGGCCTGCGAGAGCAAGAGGTGATCGACAGGCTTTTAAACCTTAAAAAAAATGGTGTTATCCGCAGAATCGGTGCCAATTTTTTTCCGGAAAAGCTTGGGTATGTGAGTACCTTGTGTGCCGCCCGGGTGCCGCAGGATAAAATCGAAATGTTCGCCGGGGAAGTCAACCGCTATGCCGGGGTTACCCATAATTATCAGCGTGAGAGCCACTATAATGTCTGGTTTACTTTCATCGCGCCGTCCAGAGAGACAATCGCAAAAAACTTGAAAGAGATTGCGAAAAAAACGGGTATTGCGGACATTTTAAACCTGCCGGCAACACGTGTCTTCAAAATAAGGGCCAAATTCGATCTGTAGCCATGAGAAATGTTCGCATTGGAGCCGTAATCGCACAATCTCCGGTGGGCGCAATGGAGCAAAATTTCCGTGCGCTTAACCGATGGGTGGGGGAAGCCAGTCGGCAGGGGGTGGAAATAATCTGCTTTCCGGAGATGAATATTTGCGGATACAGTCATCACAAAAGTGTCGTGGAACTGGCTCAGCCGTTGCACGGGCCGTTGACCCGGGAGCTTCAGGATCTATCCCGTGCCGAAAACATGGTGATTCTGGCCGGGTTTACCGAAAAGGGCACCCGTGGTGATATCTACGCCAGCCATCTAGTCGTAAAACCGGGCAGCGAACCGGAAGTTTACCGTAAAATTCATCTGGCGCCCCCCGAAAAAAAAGTTTTTTCAGCAGGAAACCGGATAGCTGTTTTTGAATTCGACCAGATCACCTTCGGTATCCAGTTATGCTACGATGCCCATTTCCCGGAGCTTTCCACGCAAATGGCGGTCAGGGGCGCGGATATCATCTTTATACCGCATGCCTCCCCCCGGGGGCAGGCGCAAGAGAAGCATCAGTCCTGGATGCGTCACCTGACGGCCAGGGCCTATGACAACAGCCTTTTCGTGGCGGCCTGCAATCAGACGGGCGACAACGGCAATGGCCTTACCTTCCCGGGCAACGGTGTTGTTCTTGATCCATCCGGGAATATCATGGCTGTTGAAACCAGCGGATGCGAGACCATGATGGTGGTGGACCTCCAGGCAGATCAGCTGGAAAAGGTGCGCGGCCACCGGATGCGCTATTTCCTGCCCCACCGGCGATCCGATCTCTATTAAGGTCATCTCAACAATTTTCATTTTTCACTCCCTTTTCACTGTTTTTTCATAGTTGTTTCAAATTGACCGTCCATACTGCAGAAAATAGTGCAAAAAACACCCAACCCTTTTTTCGGTACGTATGGAGGCTGTCAACATGGTTACAGTTACAAAGTGGAAGGTCATTCTTCTGGCAATGGTCATCGCAGGTTGCTGCGTCATCCCCGTGGCCGTACAGGCAACGGACGTCAACAAAACCCTTTCCCCTTATTTTTTGATTGAAAACGGCGACCCTCAAGTGGACCAATTCCCATTGAAAAAAACTAACGTCAACGTTTCCATCAGCGGGGTTATCGCTGATGTGGTGGTCACCCAGCGTTATGCCAATGGTGGGCCCAACCCGATCAACGCACGATACATTTTTCCGGCGTCCACCCGCGCCGCTGTCCACGGTATGACCATGCAGATCGGGGAAAGGCGCATACGGGCCAAAATCGAGGAACGCCAGGCCGCCCAGCGCCAATTTGATCAGGCCAAGAAACAGGGCAAAAGCGCTTCGCTGCTTAAGCAACAACGCCCGAATGTGTTCAGTATGAATGTGGCCAATATTATGCCTGGTGATCATATCGACATCGAACTGCGCTATACGGAACTTTTGGTGCCTACGGACGGGACATACCAGTTTGTATACCCGACTGTGGTCGGACCCCGCTACTTGAGCCATCCGGAAAGCACGGCCCAGGAGACAGACCGCTGGGTGAAAAACCCATACCTGGTAGAAGGAGATCCGCCACGGGGGACGTTTACCATCCAGGTGACGATATCTGCCGGGATTAAACTGCAGGAAGCGATCTGCAATACGCACGCCACGAACATTTCCTGGGAGAACGAATCGATGGCCCGAATCGGGTTGGCGCCGGGAGAAAGGCATGGCGGAAACCGGGATTTTATCGTCGATTACCGGCTTGCGGGCCGGAAAATCGAGTCGGGACTCATGCTATACACTGGAAAGGACGAAAAATTTTTCTTACTGATTGCGCAGCCACCGGAACGGGTACAGCCAGCGGATATTCCCGTAAGGGAATACATTATTGTGGTGGATATTTCCGGGTCCATGCATGGATTTCCACTTAACACCGCCAAAAAACTGCTGGAAAATCTCATTGGAAGCCTGCGGGAGAAAGATCGGTTCAACGTTATCCTTTTTGCCGGGGGCAGCAAGGTGATGGCTCCGACTTCATTACCGGCAACCCAGGCCAATATTCAGGGAGCTTTGCAGTTGATTGATCAACAGCGTGGCGGCGGTGGGACCGATCTTTATTCAGCCCTCAAAAAAAGCCTCGCGCTACCGCGGGATAAAAATGTCTCCCGCTCTGTTCTGATCATTACAGACGGTTATATATCGGCTGAAAAAGATGTGTTCGGCTTGATCCAGGAAAATTTAAATCGAACCAACGTGTTTTCATTCGGTATCGGCAGCAGTGTGAACCGTTATCTTATTGAGGGTATAGCCAAAGCCGGAATGGGAGAGCCGTTTATCGTCACCCGTTCCGAAGAGGCTTTCGCCACTGCTGAAAGATTTCGCAGGTATGTGGCGTCACCGGTGTTGACCGACATTGTTGTTAAACCCGATGGGTTCGAAATATACGACGTCGAGCCGGTGTCGATTCCCGATCTGTTTGCCCATCGCCCGGTCATTGTATTCGGGAAATGGCGGGGGGAGCCAAGGGGCCATATCGAGCTTTCCGGAACCGGCGGAAAGGGACGCTACGTTCGGTCTTTTAACGTGGCTGAAACCAGGCCGCTGGAAATGAACGCGGCCCTTAAATATCTGTGGGCTCGCCACCGTATAGCCCGCTTATCGGACTACAATGTTAGCGCGGCCGATGCGGATAACAAAGCCCGGATTACATCTCTCGGTTTAACCTATAATTTGCTGACCGCTCACACATCTTTCATCGTGGTTCATGAGGTCGTGCGCAATCCTTCCGGGGTCGGAAAAGACGTCACCCAACCCCTGCCGCTGCCCGAGGGGGTTTCAAGTCTGGCGGTCGGTGGATGCGCGCGGGTCCCGGAGCCGGAGCTTTCCCTGATGTTTCTGGTAATCGCTGTGTTTATTGCCTCCGTATCCCTTTATCGCAGGTGTACCGGGGGGGGGAAGGGCGTGAACCTGCTATGATTCAAACCCAAAAGGGCGTTTTTCCCAGGGCGATGGTCGGTCTGGCGATTTTAATGATCGCAGCGGGCTTGAAATACCACTACAGCCGGGCAACCAGCGATGATCTGGAATGGATTTTGGCGCCAACCGCCCAACTGGTTGAGTGGTTGAGCGACATTTCTTTCCAGAAGGAAACCGGCAGCGGGTATGTCAATCATCAGCGCCGCTTGATCATCGCTCCCTCCTGTGCGGGGATCAATTTTATGATTATTACATTCTGTATGATGGCTTTCAGCGGATTGGCAAAAATGGACAGAGGATACGCGGGGCAGTTGTGGGGGGTATTCAGCCTGGCGTTTGCATACGGGTATACCATTGCCGTGAATGCTGTCCGGATTGCATTTTCGGTTATTCTCTTCGAAGCCGATATCTATTCGCGTTGGCTGACATCTGCCAGGGCGCATCGCCTGGAAGGCATCTTCGTCTATTTTTTGTTTTTATCGCTGGCGTATTTTGTGGTGCAGAAGTTGCTGAAATCCATTCCTTCCGAGAAGCGGTATCCGCTGGAAAGCTCCGGGCGATGGTCGGTCGACGCTCGTGGTATGCTTCTCAGTGGGAGCATTCCGGTCTTGTGGTATCTGGCAGTGACCCTGGGGGTTCCATTGATCAATAGCGCCCATCTCGACGGTGGAAGCCGCTTTTCAGAACACATTCTGACGGTGCTTTTGATCTGTGTGGTTGTGTTTCTATTTCTGTTTTTGATACGGTTGGGGTGCCATTTGACAATCTGTCGATATTTACCGGCGATATTTGCCGGAAAAAAGGAACCTCTGAAAGAACCTGTAAATTGAGAGAGAGCTGATGACGCCCAAAATTTTGATTGTGGAAGACGAGCCGGCGATTGCCGACACGATCCAGTATGCCCTGGAAACCGATGGCTTTAAAACCGTTTGCCTGCATACCGGAATCGATGCCCTGCCGTTATTGTCCACCGAAAAGGTGGATCTAATCATCCTGGATGTCGGTTTACCCGATATGAACGGGTTTGAGCTGTGCAAGCAGATTCGCAAAGTCCACACCACCCCCGTCATATTCCTGACCGCCCGGGGCGATGAGATCGATCGTGTGGTGGGGCTTGAAATAGGGGGGGATGATTATGTGATCAAACCCTTCAGCCCCCGTGAACTTTCCGCCCGCGTAAAGGCCGTTTTGCGAAGAACGGGGGCTGCAGAAAGATCATCACCGGCTGGAAATGCATTTCAGGTGGACGAATCGAAACGACGTATTTCCTATTTCGGGCAACCGCTGGATCTTTCCCGCTATGAGTATAATATCTTGGAAACATTTATTTTACGGCCGGGACATGTCTATTCCCGTGATCAATTGATGATAAAAGCCTGGGACGATCCGGACGCCAGTATGGATCGGACCGTTGATGCCCATATCAAGAACATCCGGGCCAAATTGAAAACCATTCATCCCGAGATCGATCCCATCATTACCCACCGGGGGATGGGCTATTCTCTCAAAGAGGGCTTATGAAATTAGGGGCGCGTATCTTTTTTTGCTTTTTTATTATTTTTATCGTCTGCTTTTACTATCCCATAAACTGGGTGCTTGACAACCAGCGAATCCGGTATCTGGAGGGTGTTGAGGATCCTCTGGTGGACCAGGCCAACATTCTGGCTGCGCTGGTTGGGTCTGAAATGGAAACGGACCGGTTTGATCCGGAAAGATGGTATGCCGTATTCAACAATGTGTCCTCCCGATTCTTGACGGCAAAAATATATGACCTGAACAAGACCCATGTTGATCTGCAGGTATACATTACGGATTTAGCAGGGACGATCATTTTTGATTCCCGCAGCCGGGATAATATCGGGGCCGATTATTCCGAGTGGCGGGATGTGAGACTTACTCTGGAGGGGCACTACGGGGCGCGCGCCACCCGTAAATACGAAAACGTTCCTACGTCTTCGGTTCTTTTTGTGGCCGCCCCGGTTCTGGTAGCAGGCAAAATGGCCGGTGTGCTGACGGTGGCCAAACCGACCACCAATATCAATAATTTTTTAAAAAGTGCCAAGCCGAAAATTTCCCGGATCAGTTTGATTTCCATGCTGACGGCTTTGCTTCTCAGCTTGTTCGCTTCTATCTGGATTACCCGTCCCATTAAGCGGCTGATCCAATACGCCAATGATATCGGGGCCCGGAAGAGGGCGGTTTTCCCAAAACTTGACCGTACGGAAATCGGGGATATGGGCAAGGCGTTTGAGAAAATGCAGGAAGCCCTGGAGGGAAAAAGATATGTGGAACAGTATATTCAAAACCTGACCCATGAAATTAAAAGCCCTATCTCTGCCATTCGGGGAGCGGCTGAGCTTCTGAATGAGGAGATGCCCCGCGAAAGACGCACCCGTTTCATGGCCAACATCCGCAATGAAGCCAACCGCATTCAGGAAATCGTTGACCGAATGCTGCAGCTGTCCGAGCTGGAATCACGCAAGGAATTGCAGGCAATCGAGAGTGTCTCCGTCAGCTCCCTGGTGAAAACGGTATTGGAAAGCAAACAGCCGATGCTGTCACAGAAGCAGATCGAGGTTATTTCCGATGTTGCGGACGGCACTGTGGTCCAGGGCGATTCTTTCCTTATTTTTCAGGCCGTTTCGAACCTCCTTCAGAACGCCATCGATTTCAGCTCCCCTGGCGGCCGCATCAAGCTGCGCGGGGAGACGAAGAACGAACAGCTGGTTTTGACCATTCTGGATGAGGGGTCTGGTATACCGGAGTATGCCGGTGAAAAGATATTCGACAAGTTTTTCTCTTTGCGACGGCCGGCCAGCGGCAGCAAGAGCACCGGTTTGGGTCTTTGCCTTGTTCGGGAAGTGGCCAGCCTGCACGGAGGAGAGGTGAGCTTGAAGAACCGGAAAGAGAAGGGCGCCCGGGCGAAGCTGGTCTTGCCCGCCCGTATGGAATAATGCCCTGCTCGCTCAATCGGGTGAGATGTTTTCAGAAAGGAAAAAACCGTAAGTTACTTCATCTGTCAAAAGTGGAAACCTGCCCCTGGTTTTTTTTAGGTTTTTTATGATACTGCAGGGCAATGGCATTGTTCCATTTCTGACAGGATATTCAATAGACCGTTATCGAAGGGTAAAAGAGAAAAATCGGGTGATCACGAAACTCAGGACGAAGGTGAGAAGGATCAGCAGGGTCCCGTATGCCATCGCGAGGCCGAGATTGTACTCGAAAACCCCGTTGACCATGGCGATGGCCATGGGCTTGTTGGAGGCGTTGTACAGAAAAACCGAAACGGTATATTCCCCCATCGACCGTATGAAGATCAGCAGAAAACCTGCCAGAATGCCAGGAAAGATCATGGGAACCGTGATCCGTTGAAACGTCCGGAACCTGCCGGCCCCGAGGCATTTGGACACCTCGATATACTCCTCGTTCAGGTTCTGGAAAGATATGTTCAGTGTTTTCACCATAATGGGCAAGGAGCGGATGAAATATCCCAGTGGCAGGAGGATGAAGGATCCGACCAGGATCGTGTTACAGGAAAAAAGGGAGGGCGTGTTGAAGGCGTTGATGAGATTGATGGCGATGGCACTGGCCGGAATGGCCCAGGGAAGCATGACCAGAAGTTCGACCAACCATCTGAATCTCGTGGAGGTCTTGACGATCACATACGACGAGGGGATGCCGATGGCCAAGCCCAACCCGGCGGCCGAGAGTGCCATCATCATGCTGTTGAAAAAGGGTTGAATCTTTCTTGCGCTTGAAATGATGAGACTGTAATTCTCCAGGGTGAACTCACTGGGGAAATACCGGATCATCCACAGGCTTGACGGGACGAAAGACACCAGCACGATCGTGAAAACCGGCAGCAGAATGGAAACGATGAGGGTACCCGCGAAGACCATCAGCAGGATTCTGACGAAGGTGTGGCGAATGGCAAGCGGGCGAAACCCGACACTTTTCACAGAGGAGGTGAACTGGCTTCGGGCTTCATAAAACCGGAAAACAATGAAGAAAACGATCGCGACAGCCGTGAGCACCGATACCTGCGTGGCGGCCACCTCCATGTAATTGTTGGCCTTTGATAGCAGAATCTGGGTTGTCAGCACCTTGAATCCTCCTCCGATGATACTGGGTGCTGTAAACGAACCGGCGCCGGAGATAAAGGTCATGGCGCTGGCAGCGATGATGGCCGGTTTCAGAAAGGGCAGAACAATGGTGAAAAAAACCCTGCTTTTCGATGCTCCCAGACTCCTCGCGCTTTCGATAACCGATTGGTCCATATGCCGGATCGCTATGGAGACGGTAATGTAAAAATAGACATATTGCGTATAGGCATGGACGACCAGAATGCCGGGCAATCCGGACAGCTGGAAAGGTGGCGATTTCATCCCCAAAACGAACTGCAGCCCTTTGGTCACCATTCCGCTTTCCCCATAGAGCTGTACGAAAGCGAAGACGATGATGATGCCGGGCATCACCATGGGCAGCAACAGCAATTTATCAACGATATTACGCCATGGAAACTCGACAAAATGGATGAGAAAGGCCAGAAGCATGCCGACGCTGCCGCACACCAAGACGGAAAGAATTCCGAGGAGGATCGAGTTGAACAGGGGTCGGCGATACGCCTCGATGGAGAAAAGATCGAGGTAGTGGGTCGCAGACCAGACGCCGTCAACGATCAGGCTCGTCTCGAGTGTTTTCAGGGCGGGGAACAGGATATAGCCGAAGAGAAACAGCAGGAGGAAGAAAAGTCCGTCGAAGTCAAGAAACCGCCGGTTACAGGGTGTGCATCTCATTTTATTACTGCTTTAGAAAGCGAATATCCGAGGCGGAAAAGCCGACATACACCTTTTGTCCGAGAGAAAACAACGTTTCCGTACCATTCCTGCTGATTTTCACCGCACGAAAGCGCAGGTTTTCGGCCAGGATGGCATACTCGGAAGAGAAACCGTTATACTGCCGTTCTTCTATGATACCCGCGAAACAATAATCGCAGTCGATGGAGCGGGTGGAGAGAACCAGGTTTTGCGGTCTGATGGAGGCATAGCGGCCCGGTTCCGCTCCCGCGCCTGCGACAGGTCGATTGTTGGGCAGAAAATACTGCCCGTCTGCGAAACGAACCGGAAACAGGTTCGTCTCCCCTACAAACGTTGCCACAAAAGCGTCCCGGGGAGATTGATAGATCTCCTCCGGCGTACCTGTCTGAATACAGGCCCCCTTATTGAAAATGGCAAGCTTATCGGACATGGTAAGGGCTTCGGTCTGATCATGGGTCACGAAAATCGTCGTGATGTCCAGGCGTTTCTGCAACTTTTTCAATTCCTGCCGCATGTTGTCGCGGAGCCGTGCGTCCAGATTGGAAAGGGGCTCATCCAGCAGCAGCACCCGGGGTTCTACCGCCAGTGAACGGGCCAGGGCGACGCGCTGCTGCTCTCCGCCGGAAAGTTCGGAAACATTTCGTTTTTCGAAACCGTCCAGTCCCACCATGGCCAGGTAGTCAGCCGCCTTTTTTTTTCGATCGGCAGCCGCCCTTTTCCGGATCTTCAACCCGTACTCGATATTTTCCCGAACCGTCATGAAAGGAAAGAGGGCATAGTTCTGGAAAACCATGCCCACTTTTCTTTTCTCCGGCTCGAGCGCTGTGATATCGACACCATCCAGGAAAATGGATCCCCTGTCCGGCCGGATCAGCCCGGCAATCAGCCTGAGGATCGTTGTCTTGCCACACCCGGATGGTCCGAGAAAGGTAAAGAACTCGCCCTTTTTAATCTCGAGGTTGATATCGGTACAGGCCAAGGTGTGGCCATACCGCTTTTCCACACCCTGCAGAACAACATCTCCCAATAGCCGCCCCCTACAACAACCTTTTTTTACTCTTCCTTCTTGTCCTTGCCGCTATCCTTTATTTCCGCATCCCATTTCTGAATCCAGGCAGATTGTTTTGCGGCCAGATCCAGCCAGTCGACATCCATAGCCTTGAAACGGGTTGCGGCCATCCACTCGGGTGAATCGGCAAGGGCGTCTGGATGGGTGGGCAGGCGATTGAATTCCCGAGCCAGCATCGCCTGAACCTTGGCGCTGCCGGCAAATTCAATGAAAGCCTTGGCCGCATTGAGATGGCTGGCGCCATGAATCAGGGCGATTCCGTCGGTAATGACCGGAGATCCGCTTTGTGCGTCGATAATGGCCAGGGGCATCTTGTTGTTGATCTTGTTGTCGATGATGTCATTTAACACCATGAAACTGACAGCCGCTTCCTTTCGACCGACCGCCTGAAACAGCATGGAACCGCTGCCATAATAGTTTTTGGTGTTGGCGTCCAGTTCCTGCATGAATTTCCATCCCTGTTCAGGCTCGCCTTTTTTTTCGAACTGTTGGAGGAGCGAGGCGTAGGTCGCGCGCGCGGAGGAGGAAAGCGCATTTCTGAATACCAGGTTGTTGCGATATTCCGGTTTGGTTAGCTCATACCAGTCTTTGGGCGCCTTGTCTACGGAAAGCATTTCCGTGTTGTAAAACATCATCACAGGGGTTTGGATGGTGCCATACCAGTAGGATTCCCTGTCCTTGAAAATAGGATCGATCTTGTCCGCCCATGAAGGTGCGAATGCGTCGAAAAGCCCTTCGGACTTCAACTCGAGAAAAACGGAAGAGGGTGCGCCGTACATGACATCCGACTGGGGGTTTGCCTTCTCGGCCCTCACCCTGTCGGCCAAAGCACCCTTTAGATTGATAAAATCCACCTTCACCCCGGTTTCCTTCTGAAAGGCGTCGGCCACCATTTCCAGCATGGATTCTCCGTGGGTGGAATAAACGACGACCTTATCCTCCAGTTTTTCGGCAAGCAAGGCCGTCGGAAATGTCATGGAGACGGCCAGAACGAACAAAGCCACAAGAAACCGAATCCTCAATTTCATTTGCAACCTCCCTGTGGTAATCAATTTCATTTACAACCTCCCTGTAATAATCAATGGTAACCAAACAAGTCGTACAAAAGCGTTCACGGGAAACTACGCTACCAGACTGCTCACTTTTTCCATCAGATAGTCCCCCACAAGTCTTCTGGTATTCAGGATGTCCGCGTAGTCGGTAAGCTCGATGGTCCACCACCTGCACTCTGTCTCCAACAACGCATCCACAACCGGACCAAGAATGGACATGTCGGATGGGGCATAATGAGTGTCCGTTTCGTACTCGTAGAAATGCACCTCTTCCATGGCGTGGCGGAACATCTCTATGATCTGAACAATAGTGATATCTCCCCTGACCACACGTTCACAGGAAACGGCGTGGCCTACATCCAGAGTGATGAAGCATCCGCATTCCGCTGCCATCTCGGCCACCGTTTCAGGATTGCTCGTGATGCCGGCACGGAGATTCTCCAAACAGATTTTCACCCCACGGTCATGAGCATATTCTGCCAACCGTCTGAGATTGTGTACAATATGAGAGTACTTGATTTCGATAGAGGGAAGCAGACCGATATGAATTGTCATCACCTGCTCTCCCATCCCTTTCATTGCATCGACGGCTCGCATATGAAGAGCCAGCGCCTTTTCAGCACGGTACCTGTCGGTATCTCCGAGCTCGAAGCCGGGGAAATAGCCATGATAGCGAACCGGGGTGCCGTTTTTTAGGTATGGAGATACATGTTTGGTGGTGTGATGAAGCTTTTCGGCATCCGGAGTGTAGGCCATGGCAAAGCCATTCGCGGCGACCCAGTCGAATCTCTTCGGAAATGCATGCCATTGGGTAGAAACGGCAAGTGTGATATCGTTTGATAGCGTTTCGGAGATGAATTTTTTGCCAAGAAGATGTGTAACTTCCATGTTTTCCCTATAAGCGGTTAAAAACCTCTTTTATAAATGTTGGGCTAACAATAACATGAGGAAATCAAATAGGTCCAATCGTAAATTTCTATCATCAACGCGTTTGGCATAGGAATTCCCGAATGGTGTTGACAAACGGGGAGCAGGTGCTGTCCGGGGAGGATTTGTGAATCCTTGCAAAATCCGGGGTGAACCGTCGAAAAAGGGGTGAGGACGAATGCTGATCGAAAGCGGCTGGGATGCCCCGGAGTGGAACACACGGGAACAACAACCGCGGTTCAGCTCCCCTGGCGGCCGCATCAAGCTGCGCGGGGAGACGAAGAACGAACAGC
>CAZKYZ010000015.1:0-20587 GCA_964557055.1 uncultured Desulfobacterales bacterium | reverse complement strand
ATCCTGGTACTGCTGGATAATTGCGCTGTGGCCGGCAGACTCATTTTCCAGGGAGTCGGCCATTTCCACAAACCGGCGCTTTTCCATAAGGGCCTCCCGGGCCAAATCGTCGCGTCCCTTGTTCACTGCCAAACTGGCCCGCTCTTCCCAAAGAAGCTGACGGGTCTTGATCTCATCCAGGCGTCGCAATATTTTCTTTCGTTCCGCAATCACTCCGGCACAGGAAGCCTTGATCTCAACAAGCGTGTCCTCCATCTCCCGAATCATCATCTTTACCAGTTTCTCGGGGTCTTCGGCTTTATCCAGCATGGCATTGATATTTGAACTGATAATGTCTCTGAAACGTGTAAAAATACCCATGATCATTCTCCTCGTGTTGTCGTTTTTCTAATCAGAGAAAAAGCATATTCTGTGCCATTGATATCGAAAACTATTAACCTATTAATAATATTGTAATTATAAATATTGACCGATTTTTCGTAAAATGGTATATTTTACCTATATTTAGTATAATTTACTATTTTTGGTTATTTTTACCATTTTGAACCCAAAAGGAGTATAGATAACGGAATGGGAACCGTTTCGTCGACAATATCCGCCGGTGACGCCATCGGGCAGTCGGAAGCCTTCCTGGAGTTTCAGGAACAGCTATCCCGCGTAGCGCCCATCGAGCGCCCCCTGCTTGTTCTCGGAGAAAGGGGAACCGGAAAAGAAATGGCGGTTTCACGGGTGCACTTTCTGTCCAGACGCTGGCAGGGCCCTTTCGTCTCACTAAATTGCGCGGCGTTAGCCCCATCCTTGATTGAAACGGAACTTTTCGGCCACGAAAAGGGTGCCTTCACCGGGGCCGACCGGTTGAGACGGGGCCGATTTGAAACAGCCCACGGCGGGACCCTCTTTCTGGACGAAATCGGTATGATCCCATTGGAAGTTCAGGAAAAGGTTCTGCGGGTGGTGGAATACGGTTCCTTTGAACGGGTGGGCAGTTCCCAGCCCATTGACATTGATGTCCGCATCATCGGAGCTACCAATGCGGACCTGAAACAGATGGCGGCCGCCGGCCGATTTAAAAACGACCTTCTGGACCGCTTGACCTTCGAAGTGCTTTTCGTCCCGCCACTTCGGAAGCGGGGTGACGATATCATGCTCCTGGCCAATCATTTCGCCGACAGAATGGCCATGGAACTCGGCCGGGACGAACAGATTACTTTCAGCCCCCTGGTGAAAAAAAACCTGATGGAACACCCTTGGGAAGGCAATGTCCGCGAAATGAAAAATGTCATCGAAAGGGCCGTCTACCGATCGACCGCTTCCCTGATTACGAATATTGTTCTGGACCCGTTTCAGTCGTCATATGCACCCGACAAGGCAACCCGGCTGCAACCACCACCTCGGGCGAAACGCTCCGGCCATTCCCTTAAAAAAGCGGTCCAGAACCTGGAGATCACCCTCCTGGAACAGGCCCTCGCCGCAACGGGCAACCATCAGAAAAAAGCGGCCCAATACCTTGGATTATCCTACGATCAATTCAGGGGATTGAAGAAAAAATACGGCCCAGCACGCCATGATCATGCAGGATGCGAAACCCGATCGCCAGCAGAATGACTCCGCCGGCCACTTCCGCAAAACGGCTGATGCCGCGCACCTGCCCCGCTTTTTTTCCAATGGAGAGCCCCAGAACCGTAAACCCGCCGGCAACAACCCCGATCACGGCTGCCGGCAGCCAGACGGAAACATTCAGCACGGCCAGGCCAAGACCCACCGCCAGGGCATCGATACTGGTGGCCACTGATAGCAGCACCATGGTGGCCCCCCGGGTGGGATCTTTTCTGTCGGGCCGATTTTCTCGGGGTTGAAATGCCTCTTGTATCATATGCCCCCCCACGAAAGCCAGCAGGCAGAAAGCAACCCAGTGATCAAAGGCCTCGATTCCTTCCCGGAAAGTCAGGCCAACGCTCCAGCCCAACACCGGCATCATGGCCTGAAACAGGCCGAAATGCCAGGCCAGCCGAAAAAACTGCCGAAAAGAAACGGTCTTCAGGATAACGCCGGCAGCAATGGCTACCGCAAATGCGTCCATCGCCAGCGCAACGGCAATGCCGGTTATGGTGAGAAATGACATGTTGTGGCCAATCCTACGGCAGCACCTTGACGATGATCATGGTGCCAGCATCGTCAGCAGGTACTTGAACTGAAAGCCGAATCGCCGCATCGTCCGGGAAAAGGTTTTGGCTGTCATCAGCAGGGATTCACTGGTGATTTCGACCATTTTTTCATGCACATCTTCGGAGACGACACTTCCCAGTTTACGGGTTTCTTCCTGGTTGATATAAGAAACGACAAGCAACGGTATTAGACTGAAAGCCAGAAAGACAAAAAATATTTTCCATTTGATGGTAATTTTCATACCGTTTGCCCCTCTTTTCATTCACTGGGCGGATTACTGCTTGAAAATTTCATTTTGTGGTGGCAATGTCAATATAAACCATTAAAAAATTGGGAAATTATGATGGATCAATGGCAACATGAAGACCCCGAGATCACGGCACTAATCCAACAGGAGGAAAACCGCCTGGAAGAGACCCTCGATCTCATCGCCGCGGAAAGCCATGCCCCCCAAGCGATAATGGCAGTCAACGGTTCTATCCTCACTACCAAAACCATTGAGGGTTACCCCGGCCGACGCTTTCATGCCGGGTGCAGCCACGTGGACGAGATTGAAAAACTTGCCATAAAAAGGGGGATGGCCCTTTTCGGGGCGGAACACGCCAATGTCCAGCCGCACAGCGGGACATCCGCCAATCTGGCGGTCTACTTCTCGGTGCTGGATCTCGGAGACACCATTCTCGCAATGGATCTGGCCAGCGGCGGCCACCTCTCTCACGGCCACCAGGCCTCCATTACCAGTCGCTGTTTCCAGTTCCACCACTACGGCGTTGATGCCGATACCGGTTTCATCGATTACGCCAAAGTAGATCGTCTGGCGCAGCAACACCGCCCCCGCATGATCGTGGCCGGAGCGAGCGCCTATCCACGGCTCATCGACTACGAAAAAATGGCTTGCATTGCCAAAAAAATCTCCGCCTACCTCTTTACCGATATGGCCCACATCGCTGGCCTGGTGGCTGCCGGGGTTGTTGAAAGCCCGGTGCCGCACTGTGATTTCGTCACCTTTACCCTCTACAAAACCATGATGGCCGGACGGGGCGGGGTAATTCTGTGCCGTAAAAAATTCGCCAAACAGATCGACCGCACCATTTTCCCGGGTTGCCAGGGGACCAGCGCAGTAAACCAGATCGCTGCCAAAGCTGTTGGTTTCCACCTCGCCGGTAAGCCCCACTTTGTCGCCCTACAACAGAAAACGACCGACAACGCAAAAACCCTGGCCGTGGAACTTTCCCGGGCCGGTTTTCCAATTGTCACGGGCGGCACCGATAATCACCAGGTGATCGTCGATCTGTCACAACAAAAAACAGACGGCTTTCGGGCCGAGAAACTTCTCGAGTCCGTGGGCATCGTCCTGAACCGCAACACCATTCCCCGCGATTACGGCCGGAAAGGCGCTGTCAGCGGCATCCGAATCGGAACATCGGCTGTCACAACGCGCGGCATGGGAAATACCGAAATGGCCAAGATCGCCCGGCTGATTGACACGACCCTCAAGAGCCGGGCAAAACCCTTTGAACTGGACGCAATCAAATTAGACGTTCTCGATTTATGTCGGTGTTTTCCGGTTTACCGGGAGCACTCTGATATATAAAACAGAAAGACAGAAGATATAATCGGAAGGTGGGCTTTGTCTTTCAACGAGGAAACCTGCTGTCCTACCTGACCGTCGCAGAGAATATCGGTTTTCCTTTAACCTTGAACAATATCGTGGGACAGGAGCGCATCAACCGGACAGATGAACTGCTTAACCGCATCGACCTTGCTTCCGCCGCGCCGCCAAAGCAATACCCCACGAGCTTTCCGGCGGTGAAATCCAGCGCGTTGCTGTGGCCCGCGCCATCGCACACAACCCCGAAATACTGCTGGTGGACGACCCCACCGCCTGCCTGGACACGGAATCCGGCCATCGCATCGTGGAACTCATGCGAGACATAGGACGGGAACAGGGCTGTACAATTCTCTTGGCCACCCATGATACGGACATCACCGGACCGTCAGACACCCTCATCCTCCTCAAAGACGGCCGGAGCCGGATTTTCGCACCAGATCAATGAATATGTTGAACTATTCGCATACGGATATACCCATCAGCGATTCGGCCCATAGACAGATATCGCCGCACATCACCGGGATATCCTTTTTGTGCAGGAAGGGGTTCTTTTCCAGGGCCAGCGCCAGCACACCGGAAACAACAGCTGCGGAAACAGAGGTCCCGCTCAAAAAGTTGTAGCCATCCTGCGGAATGGTCGTGAAAATATTTTCACAAGGGGCACAAACACTTGCAGCTCCGGCAAGATCCCGGTTCGGGTATTTCAGGCCATTTTTTTTCACACCCCCCACAGCGATGACCCTTTCGAAAGAAGCCGGAAACGTTGGTTCCGATAGGTCCTCCCGGTTGCCAACCGGTGCAACGAACAGGACCCCCTTACTCGCACCCTTTTCAATCAGCTTGATAATCAGGCGATCCGGTGTCCCCGATCCGAAACTCATGTTCACAACTCCGGCATCTTCCATCAAAGCAGTGTCGATTGCCCGCGTGATGGATACGGAATTTCCCTGGCCCTGGGGATGTGTTGCCGATACCTGTTTGCAGGCCCGAAGGGCCAGTATTTTTGCTTCCGGGGCAACGCCTGTGATCCCGGTTTCGTTGATTCCGGCCGCGATGATTCCGGCCACTGCCGTACCGTGAATTTCAGCACGATAGGATTCCTCCGCTAAAAAATTTTCAGCGCCCTGGATATTGGCCTTCAGATCTTCATGGGCAACATCCACACCGGTATCGATAATGGCAACAGTCACCCCCCGGCCCTTGCTGATGTCGTGAATCCTGGAGAAATGAAGCTGACGGGAAAGGTCCTGCAGGCTACCATTGGGTTCTGAGAGGGTATTGAAAATATGGTTGGGCTGGGCCAGCACAACACCGGCTTCCAATTCGATCTTGGGGACCAGCTCGACAATGTCGCCATCAGCTTCAAAAACCAGAATTGCGTATGCAAGGGATAATAGCTCGTGGCTTTCCAGCAAGCGGAGACCATATTTGGCACCCAATCCGGCCGCGATCCGGTCTTTCTCTTTCAAATCAACCGTAACAACTAACTGGCCGTCGATATAGCCTTTGGTTTGTTCCGTTTCACGAATCACGAAATACCTGGCCACAGCACCGGAAACGCCCTTTTGGGGGGCAGAAAGAACCATCCGTACTTCATGCTGCCCGGCAACATCCGTCGGCAGAGAATCGACCGCCGGAAAGGGAAGTTTGGCTTCAGGTGCGGTTACCTGTTGACGGAAAAAGGTCTTGCCCCCCTGTGGCGTTACCCAATAACCCGCAATCATACCGCTTCCGTTTAACCGGAAATGGGCGACCAGCTTCGGCACTTTCTGGTTTTTGGTAACAACAATGTTGGCTTTGCCATCCTCGAAAGCAAGGTGGAGGTCGACGACGACGAGGTTGCCCTCGCCGGAAGGAATACCAGCAGGTTGAAGCTGGCCGCGCGGTTCAGGAACCATGGGTGCACCAGCGGCCTCTCCGATGGTTATGGTAAACTGCTTCTCTGCACTCCGTGAGCCTTGCAGACATTTATCGAAAGTCATGATGGTAAATGAATATTTCCCTGCCTCCAGGGGCAAGCCGGATATCCATCCGTTGGAATCGATTTTCAGGCCGGGGGGTAAAAAATTCTGTTTCATCAATGAAAAAGCGATCGGAGCCACACCTCCACTGGTTTGGATGCGAAACCGATAGCTCCTCTGCAGAATCCCGTTTGGCAATTCTCCGGAGGAACTGATTGTAAAGTTGCTGCAAACGACAGCCTGTTCTACCGTTATCCCGTTTTGAGGAGCAGAAGCCTTCATCGAAGCGGCCTTCGTTATCGTTTGGTGTGGAATGGTCGCGAATTGATTGCTCTGGTTGGCGGCATTGGAAGCGGCATCGGCAACACGGCAACCGCCAAGGACAGCCGCGATGACAGCAATGGCCAAAAAACAGGACCGGAATGTTTTAAAGAAGTTCATAACAAAACTCAATAGCGCTGTTCGACAAAAGACACGATACCCGAATCCCGAAAGATACCGGACACCACTTCTACGCTTTGATCTCCCGTAATTGCCACGATGTACAACCCGCTTGCGGAAGGACCGCCTACAATCGTTGTTCCGGCGAGCACCATCAATGCGCGCATATCTTTTTCTGCAGTATCTCCATCGAAGATCACATTTAATTCCTGCCGCGTATCCGCCCCGTTGCCTGTGGAGGTCAGGGTTTGATAGGTACTCCGCCCCGGTAAGGCAACCAGAATTGTCGCCAGGAGTATAATTTGCACGGCTGCTACCGACCAGGCGACCCTGGGAGACATGAAGGCAGTCCGGAAAAAATCGATCAGCTTCTCTCGGAAACCCGGTGTCACCACTTTGCGAACCGGTGCTTTCTCGAGGGCGCCTGCCCCCTGCCTGTCAATATTATCCATAATCCGGTTGAACACGGCATCCGGGTCCGGAAAAGGGATTTCGGCTTCCAGATCGTTGTAGATCACATCAATCTCCCGGAAATCGGCCACTTCCTGCGCCAGTTCGGGATACTCTTTCAGCCCCTGCAAAAAAGCCTTTTTTTCCTGCTCGGCAAGTTTGCCGTTCACATACAGGGGAATCATTTCCTTTATGGTATCCGCATTATATGTCATTTTTCGTCACCCCCAGTTTATCCATCGCTTCTCGAATCGCCTCCTTGGCGTAGAACACACGGGTTTTTACCGTATTGATCGAAATGTCGAGAAGGTCGGCGATATCCTGATAATTCATCTGCTGGTAGAAAACGAAATCCAGCACTTCTTTATGTTTGATAGATAGCATGTCCATGGCTTTTTTCAGCACCCGCTTTCTGTCCGGTGCATCCAGATCAGGCTGATTTTGATCCGGCATATGTGCATAATCATCAATATTCGCGTGGTTCCTCTTTTTGCGCAGTTCGTTCATCGCCAGGTTGCGTGCAATACCGAAAATCCATGTTGTCGCTTTCGATTTCGCCTGAAAGCTTCCAGCCCCCTTCCACACCTGGGTGTACACTTCCATCTGAACATCCTCCGCCTGGCTCTCATCCCGCAGGATTCGGTAGAGGTAAAAGTATATTCGTCTTGCCGTCAGGTCATAGAGCTCTTTGAAAGCCTCCCGATCGCCTCCCGCCACCTGTCTAAGCAGCCGGTTTTCATGCTCTGCCGATCTCTCTTTATTCATGAGTAGCATCCGGTCCTAAAAAGGTTCAAAAGAAATGTCCGTACCTGAGTGGCTCCAAGCGGTCTGAAATATTGTTTGTACCCAACCCGAGGGGGGTTTGTCAAAAAAAATATGCAAAATTGGGTAGTTGAATGGGTATAGAAAAAGGTGTCTGTAAGACCCTGTGGCGCCGAAAAAATGTTCTTCACCGAGAGAAAATGGTGGCAATGGGATACTTGTCTTCCATTCCTCCCATAGAGCCGGGCGTTTGCAGCAAGCTTGACACCCCTGTTTCCCGTGTTATTGTTTATAGTATGAATAATTCAGCAGACAATACCCTTGCAACGATCCCGGAACATCAGATTCAACGGTTTCAGGAACTTATCTTCAAGCTCTATCAGTGCTGTCAGCAACGCATTCAACATCAATCCGAGCGGTTCGACCTTCCCGACGCAGAATTGCGCTGCCTGAGGCTGTTCGGCAAAGAACGCTATCTCACTCCCAAGGGGATTGCCGACCAAATGGGCGTCGTAAAAAGCCGGATTACCAAAATTATTAACGGTCTTGTGGGCAGGAACCTCGTTCAACGTTACAAAGACCCTGAAGATTCTCGTATCACACTGATCAGCCTGACCCCGCAGGGGAAAAAAAAACTATGCCGGATCAACGTGTCTCTATCGTCTGCCAATATGGACATACTTTCTCGGGTAACGCCGGAAAAGCGCAACGCCCTGCTGGATCATCTTGAGGTTTTACGGGCATCGATGGAGGCTGCCAGGAATGCTTGATCGTAATTGGCGCAAGGCAAGGGGAGTTTTTTGCTTTTGACCTATTTTGTTCATACTATGAACTTATAAACAGGAGGAAATTATGCCGCAACTCGAAGAAAAAATCGATGCGCTCAAATCGCAACTGGATTCGTTGAAAGGTCAGTCTGCGCAAAACAAGCTGGCCATGGTTGTTTTCAGTGGTGATCTGGACAAGGTCCTGGCAGCCCTGATAATCGCCACCGGTGCTGTGGCTATGGGGATGGATGCCGTGTTGTTTTTCACTTTCTGGGGCACGCCGGTTCTGCGCGATAAAGACAAAAAAGTCGGGGGCAAGGATATGATGGGTACTATGTTCGGCGCCATGCTGCCCAAGGGTGCTACCAAGCTCCATCTTTCCCAGATGAACATGGGAGGAATGGGTACCGCCATGATGAAATCCCTGATGAAAAAGAAGAACGTGGCCTCTCTGGAAGAGATGCTTGCATTGGCAGAGGAACTCGGGGTGCGCATCGTGATCTGTGAAATGTCCATGGATCTCATGGGATTCAAACGTGAGGAAATGATCAGCTACAAACACCTGGAATTCGGGGGTGTGGCCAGATTCCTGGAGGAAGCCGGCACCAGCAAGGTCCAACTTTTCATATAACGCGAAAACTATCTTAATGACAAATGGAGATATAAAATGGCAATCGGATCTTTCACAGCCGACGATATGTTCGAATGGCTGATCAACAGGGACAATTTTTTACTGCTGGATGTGCGCAATGATGTTGAGTTCGGCCGTTTCAAAGTCGAAGGCCCCTATCCGGTTGACATGCTCAACGTGCCCTACATCGAATTCATTGAGATGGAAGAAGAAAGTGTAGCGAAAGTCCCTCGTGGGAAAAAATTACGCGTCGTCTGCGCTAAAGAAGGTTCGTCGAAATATGTAGGCGAAATTCTGGCCAACCATGGGTATGCCGACGTAGCCCATATGAAGGTAGGCATCAAGGCATGGGGCAACCTGCTGGCTCCGGTCCGGGTTGCAAAGGGCGAGGGCTATGAACTCTACCAGTTCCGGCGGCCCGGCAAAGCCTCCTGCAGCTATGGGCTGCTCAGCGGAAAGGAGATGATGGTTTTCGACCCGGCCAAGAATGTCCAGTTTTACCTGGATTTCGCAAAAACCAAAGGTTGCACCATCACCAAAAGCTTCGAGACGCACCGCCAGGCCGACTACATTTCCGGCAGCGACATGTTGCGACGTGGGGTCCAAGTGGAAATCGTGGCCCCGGAAGCTGACTTTCGAGAAGCCACGTTTCCCTACACCCCTGCCCGGCACGGTGAAAGGCACCGCATTGGAAGCACCGGCCCGGAAGTCGAAATCATCCACACTCCCGGACACACCCCTGGCAGTACTTGCTACCGAATCGATGAAAAATATCTCATCAGCGGTGATACGGTTTTCATCAAATCCATCGGTCGGCCCGACCTTGGCGGCATGGCGGAGGCATGGTCGCAAATGCTGTTTAAAACCATGACCGAAACCCTGCTTACACTTGATAGCGGCACCGTCATCCTGCCGGGCCACTACATAGGTTGGGATGAGGCCGATAAAAACCTGGTGTTCGCTGCATCCATGGGGGAAATCAAGGAGCGCAACATTGATATCTACACAATCGACAACGAAAAAGCCTTCTTAAGGTTTATCCAAGCCAATATGCGGCCACAGCCCGAAGAATACGTTAAAATCCGCGAAATCAACGCCGGGCTGATAGCAATAGACGAGGAGCAGCAGGAAATCATGGACATCGGCAAGAATGAATGTGCCGCCAGTTTGCACCGTTCGGCGTAACGATACAAACAGGCAGGCGGCAACCTGTTTGCAGCTCCCATTGAATCCGGACGAATGATCCGTTTTTAGCGGTCCATTGCCAGAACCTTGGCGCCTCGCACTTTGCCAAGCTTCAATTCAACCAAGGCGCGGTTGGCATCTTCCAGGGGGAAGGCCTCCGTTTCCGGGATAAGGGGAATGGCTGCCGCCAGTTCCAGAAATTCGGATATGTCGCGACGGCTGACATTGGCCACACTTTTAATTTCCTTTTCCATCCACAGGTGCTCGGGGTATTCCATCCGCAGCAGGTATTCCTTGTCGAGGGATTCCTTCCGGATGGCATTGATGACCAGGCGGCCCCCGGGTTCAAGCACCCGCAGCGCCTCGATCACCGGTTTCCACGCTGGTGTGGTATCAATGACGGCTTTGATCAAAACCGGCGGCCGTTCCCCGATGTCACCTGCCCAGGCTGCCCCGAGCTCCATGGCAAAGGCCCGCTCCCGCGGATTTCTGGCAAAAACAAAAACTTCCGTGTCGGGAAATTGCCGCCGGATCATTTTGAGCACCAGGTGGGCCGATGCGCCGAAACCGGTCAATCCGAGCCGGTCCCCGTTTTTTATCCCGGTCAGCCTTACGGAACGGTACCCGATCGCTCCGGCACAGAGCAAAGGGGCCGCCTCCAGATCCGAAAAACAATCCGGTATCAATACGGCTGATTCTTCCGGAACAGTCATCAAATAAGCATATCCGCCGTCCGCATCTCGACCGGTTGCTTTGAATTTACGGCAGAGGTTTTCCAGACCGTTTTTGCAAAAGCGACAGGCGCCGCAGGATGAAAAAAACCACCCGACACCAATTCTGTCACCAAAGTGGAACCGGTTGGCGCAAGCCCCATTGCCAACAACTTTTCCGACGACCTGATGGCCCGGGATCACCGGGAACTTCGCCGGCGGGGTCCTGCCTTCAATTTCATCCAGTTCCGTGTGGCAAACACCGCAGGCGGCCACTTCAATCAGTATTTCGTGGTTCCCCGGTTCCGGGTCAGGAAGATCCGCCGGTCTCAACGGAAGGCTCCCCACGGTTATCGCGGAAATCGTTTCGAGCAGCATTGCGCGCATGGTCAGTCCCTTTGCAGGATGTAAAATACATATCCGTATATGTGGGAATAATGTCGATACATATCAATTTCCCTTCTCGTTATGGACACTATCTAGTGTCCATCCAGAAATGGTAGATTTTGGTTCGGAGCAAGGCCTGAGCGATTTTGAAACCGGAGGCATAGCGGGCTATGTTGAATAAACCGTGACTGGCTACGCCATTATTTCAAAAGAGCGAAAACGCAGCTCCGGGCCGAAAGATGCTGTTTATGGATGGACACTATCTATGAACCTGCCGCCAGGTCAAGCACAAAACCCCTGCTCCGCACCTGCCGTGCGATCTTCGGCAATTTGCAGATCTTTCCGGATCATGTTATGATTATTATTTGTCACCAAAACACGGCCATTCCACTAGCGTCTTCAGGATATATGAAAAAAACCGAAACCTACCGGACAAAGACAGAAATTCGCAAATTTTTTCATCAACAGGGTGTCATCTACCTGGGGAAAACGCGGGTAGCCTGTGAAGACCTGCCTTGCGTGCAACTCGATAAAAGTGAATACTACCGGGAAAATATGGAAGAGTTCCGGGACCTCCGTGAGCGCTACGGCCGGGATATCAAGAACGGGAGTATGGCCCCAATCTATATCCGTAGAATAAACGATAAAATCGGATACGGGGTCTTCGCGGCGGAAACGATTCAGGAGGGTGGTTTTATTGGAGAATATGCCGGTGTGGTCCAACTCGCTGGCGACGATTCCGGAGAGGAATTGGCGCAAGGCGGTTATGAATCCGACTTTACCTGGTACTACCTGGACGAAGTAGAGGGTATGCCCGAGCTGGAAATCAGCGGCCGTTTCGAGGGAAACGAGATGCGGTTCATCAATCACAACAATCAACCCAATGTCGCGGTTGAACACACCCTTATCTATAATCAGTGGATCATCTTCTTTCGGGCATCACGCAAAATCAACCGGCACGAACAGCTGCTGATCAGTTATGGAGAGGCCTATTGGGAAGACGGTTGTCGGGATCTGGTGACTTTGAACCGGTAAAATGCATCCCATCGTCGTGGCGCATACGCTTCAGATTCAGGCTATCGGAACGATCATTCACATACCGTCCCCTTTTTGAATGCCGTAATAGAGACAACTTATATCGTACCGACGACCAGTGTCAGCTTCAACCCGCCGCTGGAAAACGCATGCAATCGGGACGCGAAGGGGGTGTTCCGGGCCAGTTTTCTGTCCGGCGCGATGACGACGGCTTTCCACCCCCGAAAGTCGGCGGTCAGTTTTTCGACCAGCCGGTAATACAATTGGCCGGATGATTTTCGGCTGCCGAGCCGGACGCCGTATGGCGGATTGATAACGACAATTCCCTTCTCACGCCCATAGCGCCGTGGGTCTATGCCAAAAAAATCTTCGCTTGCAATTTCCACTCCTCGCATCAGATCTGCTGCACAAAGTGATTTTTCGAGCAGCCGGCAGCCGTTTTTATTCCTGTCGGAAGCATAAATTCCCGCCGGCGGTTCAGATAGAAATGTGTTGCGGGCACGCCTACGGATGTCTTCCCACCGCTTGGGCCGGAATGCCGGCCAGTTCTCAAAAGAAAAATGACGGAACCAGCCCGCCGGAATGTTGCGTGCGATTCTGGCAGCCTCGATAGAAAAAGTTCCGGACCCGCACAGGGGATCCAGCAGGATCTGTTTACCGGTGTATCCGGCCAACTGTAAAATGGCCGCAGCAATGGTTTCCCGGATGGGAGCTACTCCCCCTGCCGTTCGCAAACCGCGTTTGTGCAGATGTTCCCCGCTGCTGTCCTGGGAAACCTGAAATTTGTCACTTTCCCCCCGGATAAAAATGCGCTGATCGCCGTTTGCTGATTCGCCGGCCTTTACCGTGCCGGGCCGTCCCTGCTTCTGCAGTGCAGACCGAATGCTGTCGGAAACCAGATCTTCAACGGCACCGCTATGGTACAGGCGGCAATGGTGCAGGGAAACGCTTACCGACAGGTGGCTTTCAGCCGGCAGATACAGTTCCCAGTCGATGGTTGCCAGGTTTTTTTCCATCTGTTTGAAATTGGTCGCACCAAACCTGCAGATACGCATCAGGATCCGGTTGGCCGTCGCAAGGTGCAGGTTGCAGGTATATGCGTCTTCTATCCTGCCATGAAACGAAATCCCCCCGTTCTTGACTTGCTTTTTATCAGCCTCCGCCGACAGGCTCAACCGGCCCATTTCAACCAGAGCAACAGCGGCAAACCCGAGCGGAACAGCTGCAAAAAATTCATGGCTCCGGGCGGCTACCCTGCGCTTGACCCGTTTTTGAAATGTCGCTTCACGGTGTTGCTCTTCCATATGGGATTCCCTCTGATCAATGCCGCCTTTTCAGAGCGTAATCTCCTGATCATTTGACAGTGAATGGACTTTTCGGTATCTTGGGTATCTATACCATTATCATTGAACTATTTAAACCTACGTTGAGGGAGAAAAATCACATGGCAGGTATTAACAAGGTCATTCTCGTTGGCAACCTTGGCAGGGATCCGGAGATCAGCTATACGCAAAGCGGCACAGCGGTTGCCAAATTTTCTATTGCGACATCAGAGCAGTGGAAAGACAAAGCCACCGGAGAAAAACGGGAGCAGACCGAATGGCACCGGATTGTCGCTTTTGGGCGGCTTGCCGAAATCTGCGGTGAATATCTTTCAAAAGGGCGGCAGATTTACATTGAAGGCCGGCTGCAAACCAGCTCCTGGGAAAAAGATGGCATCACCCGCTACAGCACAGACATTATCGCTAACCAGATGCAGATGCTCGGGTCCCAGGGGTCGCGACCGGCCGCTGCTCCTCAGGGATCGGGACCGGTGTCGGAACCGCACGTCTCCCCGGTACCTTCCTATCCGGAACCGGAGGACGACGACATCCCCTTTTAAACCTGCCGGCTGGACCAGGGGGAATAATAGAATCGTGAAAAAGAGCGGGGGCTGGATCAGAGCGCTGCCTGATCTCTTGTTGCCGATTCTGTTTGCGGACAGCTGTTTATCGATACAAAAAGGCGGTTTGTTGAACCATCAACGAACCGCCTTTTATTGCTTTCGTAAGCCGCTAATCAGCAATCAGCACGGAGGCGGTATCAAACACTGTCCTTTTTTTCTTCAATTTTTTCAGTATCTTCCTTGTCCACTTGCGTTGTCTCTTTTTTGAAGTTCTTAATGGCCTTGCCCATTCCTCCACCGATCTGGGGGAGTTTTCCGGCACCAAAGATAATCAAGATGATAACAAGGATAATTATCAGTTCCGGCATTCCGATTCCAAACATTTAGGCCTCCTGTATTTTCTCCTGATAAGGTAAAATTGATTTCCGTTTCTAATCCGCTTGCCGGTTCAGTTCATCAAGCAAACGAACAAACTCCTTCGACCTGGTGTGGCGATCAATGGCATACTTGTGGTCGATCCAGGTTTTCCACACATCCAGCCAGGAATCATTTTGCCAATAGTACGCCTGGTTTCCACGACCCTTCAGGAACTCTATATACGCACCGTATTCTTCTGCACAGTTTTCACAGAACCTGTAGGGCACGCGGGGATTCCCTCTTCCCGGGTCAACCTGAACGCCACATTTACTGCAGCGGGACGGACAGTGCAGGCATTGAAAAACATCCCGTACGGCCTGTTTCTTCCGTTTGCGGAGGGATTTCTCTTTTATCTCCTCGTTCAGCTGCTTCTTTTTCTCCAGCGGTATAATGTCTGCCACGGGATTTCCTCCGCAAATCGGCCTGATTGTGTACTGGTGAATATATCACCCGCCCTAAAGTGTGTCAACGATTCTAGAATACGGTGGCCGATGCGCACCGCAGATCTCATCCTCGAATTTTATGAAGGTGATTCGGATGATCCCGATGATCTTGAAAAACCTGAACGTCTGTGGTACTTCTCCGGCAATCGGTTCGAATCCGCGTTGTCTGCGAATAAAATGGAGAACAAAATGACCGAATTCCGGCCAAATGGACTGCCACTTCTCATCGGAAGCCTGCCCCTAAAAAATCATGGTCAGGCCACCGATCTGGTTTTGCAGTATACCCCTGAGATACCACTCTGGGTCCAGCTTCCCTGCTACCCGGAAGAAAGTATGATCCCGCAGTTTCTTCCGGGTCTTCCAGGGATTGCAGAAACCGGCGAAAAGGTTTTTGTGAACACGCAAACCGAGACGTTTGAAGCCCAACTCCTGCAATTTTACGAAGAATATATGGCCGTAGCAGAGGGTTCGGCCGACATTGAGCACTCCCGGTTCATCCTTACCGGCGCGACGGCAAAAGGCTTTTTTACATTTATCGAACGGATTCGAACAATATCCCCTGGTCCGTATGCACTCAAGGGGCAGACAACAGGTCCGTTTACCTTCTGCACCGGGATCAAAGCTGAAAATGGACAAGCCATTTTTTACAACGAACAACTGCGTGATGCCGCCGTAAAACTCCTTGCTGTGAAGGCTGCATGGCAGACCAGACAGCTGAAAGCCTTTGGAAAACCGGTAATCATTTTTATCGACGAGCCGGCCCTGGCGGGGTTCGGGTCGTCGGAATTCATCAGTATCGCTGCACCAGAAGTATCAGCATGCCTCGAAGAGGTGATCGAAGCCATACATGCAGAAGGCGGTTTGGCCGGTGTACATGTCTGCGCCAACACCGACTGGTCGCTCCTGCTCGATTCCAGTCTGGACATCATCAATTTTGATGCCTACGGCTATTTCGATCGATTGATTCTGTACAAGCAGAAACTCGGGGACTTTCTTTCTGCCGGCAAACTGCTGGCATGGGGAATCGTGCCGACCCTCAAGCCCTCGGACATTGACAGAGAAACAGCTGCCGCGCTTGCCCAACGCTGGGAAGAACAGGCCGCTTCCATCGAGTCCCTGGGGATCGAACGCAGCCGGCTGATCTCACAGATTTTCATTACGCCTTCCTGTGGTACCGGTTCCCTGGACCTGCAACATTCTATTCGGGTGCTGGACCTGACAAGGAAAGTGTCGGACATTGTTCGAAAAGGGCAATAAACAAACGGTTTCTCTTTCCGCAAGAAACCGCATTCGGGAGAAAAAAATGACGTCCACTAAAGAAGCATCCTTTAACGGCGCAAAACAGTACGTTCTGGACCAGGAACTGGCAAAAATCGTGAACATCTCCATGGCTCTGGAAATGCCCCTGCTGCTCAAAGGAGAGCCCGGCACCGGGAAAACCATGCTGGCCCATGCCATTGCCGGAACGCTGAAAATGCCGTTGATCGTTTTAAACGTAAAATCAAGCATGAAACTGGTAGAGGCGCTCTATCAGTATGACACCCTCACCCGGCTGAACGACAGCCGCTTCGGTGATTCATCCAGAGAGGTCAGCAATATCGAAGATTATATTCGCATGGGCAAAATCGGCCGGGCTTTCACTTCTGATACAAGAACCGTACTGCTGATTGATGAAATCGACAAAGCCGATACGGATTTCCAGGACGACATGCTGGATGTGCTGGATCAGATGGAATTTGATATTATCGAGATCGACAAAACAATCAGCACTCGGCACCGGCCGGTTATCATTATCACTTCAAACGCAAAAAAAGACCTGTCGGACCCCTTTCTGGGAAGGTGCAACTTTCATCATATCGCTTTCCCGGACCCCAAGATGATGCGTAAAATCATCGGCGTGCATTTCCCGGACCTGGATGACAGCCTCGCCGAAAACGCCATCGACGCTTTCTACCGGCTGCGGGAAATTGAAGGGATCGAAAAAAAACCGGCCACCCGTGAACTGCTTAATTGGATACGGGCCCTTGAGGCTGACGCTGATTTCAAACCGAAGCTGCTCTCGAAAGGAGACACCCCCTATTTGGGCGTTCTCTTCAAGAAAAGCCAGGATTACGCCCGCGTCTCCGGTATCGCCGGCAAGCGACCCCGTTTTTAGGCGACCCCCGCCATTCCGGGCGGCTGCATTCCATTGGTACGATTCTTATGTTTATTGATTTTTTCTACAAACTGAAAGAAGCCGGCATTCCGGTCAGCCCCACCGCATTTCTCACCCTGCAAAAGGCACTGGGGAATGGGATGGTTCAGTCTCTGAACGATTTCTACACAGTGGCAAGAACGGTACTTGTCAAGGGGGAGCGCTATTTCGATTTGTATGATCAGGTTTTTGCGCACCATTTCCAGGGAGCCGAAATGCCGGATGTAGAAGGTGAAGAATTGGCCGAGATTGCCCGCGCCATGCTCGAAAAATGGCTCGCAAACCCCAAAGAACTGGCAGATGCGCTGGGCCTGGACGAATCGGAACTCAACAAATTATCCCCTGATGAATTGATCGAATATTTTAAAAAACGGCTTAAAGACCAGACGGAACGGCACGACGGCGGTAATAAATGGATCGGTACCGGCGGTACATCCCCCGTGGGCCATTCCGGGTTTCACCCGGAGGGGCTGCGCGTCGGCGGTATCTCGAGAAACAAATCCGCCGTCAAGGTGGCCATGGAGCGCAGATACAAAGATTATTCCTGCAGCGGGCCGCTGACGGAAGCCATGATCGGAGAGGCACTCAAACGACTCCGCAACCTGGTGCCGGCAGGTCCCAGGGATCACGTCAATATCGATGCCACCATATACCAGACCATGAAAAACGGCGGTGAAATTGAAATCATGTTCGATCGCTGTCTCAAAGACCGCCTGAAGGTAATCCTGGCAATCGACAACGGTGGGTGGTCCATGGATCCTTATATCCCGGTCGTCCAGACCCTTTTTGACTATGCCGGGGCCCAATTCAAGGATCTGAAGACCTACTTCTTTCACAACACGATTTACGACACCCTGTGGGAAGATCCCGCCCGGTATAAAAAGCCGCTAAAGGTCAGCGATATGTCACGACTCGACCCGCAAACCCGGTTGATTTTTTTGGGGGACGCCAGTATGGCACCGTATGAACTGATGGCGAGGGATGGGTCCATTTACATCCAGGAACGAAGTGGAAAAGCATCCATTGATCAAATGAAATTCCTGGCAGACACATTTTCGCACTCCGTCTGGCTGAATCCCGTATCGCCGGCCATGTGGGGATACACCCAGACCATCACCATGATACGCAACATCTTCCCCATGTTTGAACTATCCTTAGACGGCCTCGAAGCGGCGGTAACCCGTCTAACCATGAAGCATTGACCCCCTTGCTGCAACCATGCCGGCACACTCCTGTTTCCCCTGGTGAAGGGTTCCCGTGGCCGTCATATAACCCTATGGGTACATTGACTTTTTAACCCTTTTCTTTTATAAATAAAAAAGGGGGTTCCGAACGACGCTCCCTCCATCCGGGGTAACTACAGCGATGATGTCCTTGCTCAATAAAAATATTATCCGGCAGCCGGTTTTTATCTCCTTCATCGTCATTGTTGCGGGAGTTATCACTTATCTTTCCGGAATTCCGTTTTTGGATCAATTGGAACTGAAAACCATTGACCTGCGCTTTCAGGCCCGCGGAGAGCTGCCTGCCGGGCCCGAAATCGTCCTGGCCGTTATCGATGAAAAAAGTATCGCCAAAGAAGGAAAATGGGTCTGGCCCCGAGCCAAATTTGTAACCCTGATCAACCGTCTTTCGGACGCCGGAGCCCGGGTTGTCGGTTTCGATGTGGGGTTTCTGGATCCCGACAATCTCCAGGTAGTGGAAGCGATCACCGATATCCGCAATGCGGCGGCTTCTTTTCAGATCAACAACGCACCTTTTTATACGTATTTGGAGCAGTACAAGTCGGACTCGGACTATGACCAGCTATTGGCCAAATCCATATCCACATCGACCGCCCGAGTCGTATTGGGTTATTTTTTCCACATAAATCCACAGGAAGCCGGCCACGCCGATAAAATCAAAATCGAACAACATGGATTTAACATCCGCGGTTCCCAGCATAAAATCGTGCGCTATGTTTCCAGAGAAGCCCAGGATGTCCCGTTGCAGAAGGCCCATATGCCGCAGTCGAACATCGGGCCGATTTCGGATGCCACCGACTATTCCGGTTTTTTCAACATGTTTCCGGATCCGGATGGCGTGGTTCGCTGGATCCCTGCTGTTATTAAATTTCAAGACGGTTTGTATGCACCGCTATCCCTGAAAACACTCAGCGCCTATCTCGACATTCCGCTTTCCGTCACCATCAACAAATTTGGCGTTGAAGCGATTAAGATGGGCGATATGGTTATTCCCACGGATGAACAGGGCCGCATCATGATCAATTACCGTGGGCCTGCGAAAACCTTTCCGCACATATCCATTACGGACATTCTGCAGGGTGACGTTGATCCGGAAATCCTGAAAGACAAGATCGTTCTGGTTGGTGCCACAGCGGTTGCGGTTTACGACATGCGGGTCACCCCTTTCGGAAGTGTTTTCCCCGGGCTTGAAATCCATGCCAACATGATCGACAGCATCCTGCAGAAACAGTTTCTGCAGCAACCCAGCTGGTCGATCATGTTTGATCTCATCGCCATCGTTATACCGGCCCTGCTGCTGGGCCTTTTGATTTCCAGAACCAGTGTGATTTATGGAGGGATTGTGTGGGTTGTCGCTTTCGCCGGGCACATCCTTACCTGCAACTACCTGTTCACCCATCACGGCTGGATACTCAACATGGTTTATCCGGCAGCGGTACTCATCATCGTGTACGTCACCATTACCACTTATCGGTTTCTGATTGAATCCCGGCAAAAAACATTTATTAAAGATGCCTTCTCAACCTATCTGGCCCCATCCGTGGTAAAAACCCTGCTTGATTCCCCGGACAAACTTGTCCTCGGTGGCGAAAAAAGGCTGATCACCGCGTTCTTTTCAGACGTTCAAGGGTTTACCGGCATCTCGGAGAAACTACCCCCGGAAAAACTGGTGGAACTGCTAAACGAATTTCTAACGGAAATGACCGACATCATTCTAGACCACCAGGGAACAGTGGATAAATTTGAAGGCGATGCCATCATTGCCATGTTCGGGGCACCCAATGATGTGCGGGACCAGGAAAAAACCGCCTGCAGAGCGTGCATTGCCATGCAGAAACGACTGGCAGACCTTCGCGGAAAATGGCGCGCTGAAAACATGCCGGAGCTGCATATGCGCATCGGGCTTTACAGCGGTCCGGCCGTTGTGGGGAATATGGGATCCAAAAACCGGATGGACTATACCATGATGGGTGACACCGTTAACATAGCCGCCCGGCTGGAGGGAGTGAATAAACAGTATGGCATCTATACCCTCATCGGTGAACCGACCCATCGGAAACTGGACGAAAGTTTCGTGACCAGGGAGATAGACGCCATAAAAGTTATTGGCAAATCCATCCCTGTTGCGATATACGAGTTAATCGGCCACACATCGAACATTACCGCCGAACAGATTGAAAGCATCGCCCGTTATACGGCGGGGCTGGCTGCCTATCGCAATCAGGACTGGAAACGGGCAGTCCAATTTTTTAAAGCCGCGCTGAACCTGACGCCGGACGACAACCCCAGCCGGACCA
>CAZKYZ010000014.1:0-20635 GCA_964557055.1 uncultured Desulfobacterales bacterium | reverse complement strand
AGTGGATAAAATAAAAGACAAATTCGGTACCCAGTTTATCGTCCTGCCGAACCCAATGTATGGTGAGTGGGAAGGCGCTATCTACAACTATGATTGGAAGATGAGCCCCGGCGCTAAAAACAAGGCCAGAAAAGAGGCTCTCAACCGTTGGAACAAATAGGCGGCCGTTTAATGGGAGCATATCTATTTTATTCCAATCAGGAGGATTCATTTTGGGCAACAATATAATAAAAAAAACGATCGTAAAAATTTCACAGGTAGTTGTTCTGGCAATGGCAGCCGCCGTTATCTTTTCCGTGCCGGTGCTTGCGGATTCCGAAGCGTATGAAGTTTCCGATTTAAACGAGCAACTGGTGATGGCCACCCTCTGGTATCAGACTTCAGCTGAGATGCGGGCGATATCCTACCAGACATTCAATTTCGCCAGAATTCTATTTGACATGGATCTTGCCAAGGGAGACGCCGGCAAGAAGCGGGTTGTTGTTGTGGATATCGGTGAAACCATTACCGACTGCAGCCCTTACGAGGCGGGCCTGGTGGGAAACGATTTCGATTATGCGGTGGGCTGGAAAGAGTGGATCGCCGAGGCCAACAACAAAGCCCTTCCCGGGGCCGTCGATTTCTGCCGGTATGTGGTCAGCAAAGGAGGTGATGTGTTTTACATCACCAACCGCAAAGCCGAATTTCGGGAAGGCACCATGAAAAATCTGCAGATCCTCGGATTTCCATCTGTTGACGAGGCTCATGTGATGATGCGCGAGCAGGACCGCAGCAAATCGTCGCGGCGGGCCAAGGTCATGGAAGATCATCGGGTTGTCCTGCTTATCGGGGACAGCCTCAACGATTTCGAGGACGAATACAGCGACAAGAACCCGCGGGAGCGGGCATCGGCCGTCGATAAATTCAAAGTCAAGTTCGGAAGCCGGTTTCTCCTGCTGCCGAACCCCATGTACGGAGACTGGGAGGGTTCCGCCTATGGCTTTAAATGGGAATACGGGCCGAAAGACAAGGATTTCCTGCGCAAAGGGGTGCTCCGCAGCTGGAATATGTAACCCCGGGGCGTTGTAAAAACATGGTGAAAAAAGTTATCCTGATCGTTATGGACAGTGCCGGCATCGGGGCCATGCCAGATGCCGGCCTGTTTCAAGATTCCGGAGCCAATACCCTGCGCAATATATACCGGCAGCGGGGGAGGCTGGAAATCCCCAACCTGTGCCACCTGGGACTGGGTCGGCTGGTCGATGTGGGATGTGAAAAGGCCGAAGGTGGCGGCTGTTTCGGGAAAATGTTCGAGAAATCCCCCGGAAAAGATACGACCACCGGGCACTGGGAGATGGCGGGGATTGTTCTCCACCAGCCGTTTCCAACCTATCCGTCCGGTTTTCCCAAGGATTTGATTGCCGCTTTCGAAGACCGAATCGGAACAAGCTGCCTCGGAAATTACGCCAGTTCCGGAACGGTTATTATTCGGGACCTGGGACGCGAACACCTGAAAACCGGTTTTCCGATTGTTTATACCTCCGCAGATTCCGTGTTCCAGATAGCGGCTCACCGGGATGTCGTCTCTCTCGAGGTTCTGTATGACTACTGCCGGACAGCGCGTTTGCTTTTGACGGATGAAAACGCCGTGGCCCGGGTCATCGCCCGACCTTTTTTCGGGCGACCGGATGCATTTGTGCGTGACAACAGCGCACGCAGGGATTTTTCCATTGCTCCTCCGAAAGGGACGCTTCTGGACGGTCTGAAAGATGGTGGCTATTTTGTCAGCGGGATTGGAAAAATCGGTGATATCTTCGGGCACCGGGGGCTGACCGATGAAATCCATACGGACAGCAACCGGGATGGTATCCGTTGCACCATCGCTGAAATCAGGCGCCGCCGAAACAGCAGTGGACTGATTTTTGTCAATCTGGTAGATTTTGACATGGTTTACGGACATCGTCGGGATGTGGAAGGTTACGCGCGGGCGCTGGAAGCCTTTGACAGCCGGATTCCCGATCTGATGGCGGTTATGGATGAAAATGATATGCTGATCCTCACCGCCGATCACGGATGTGATCCCACGCACACGGCGCATACCGATCATACGCGGGAATATGTTCCCCTGCTGGTGTCCGGTAAACCGATTCGTGAAAATGTCGACCTCGGGATCCGGACGACGTTCGCGGATTGCGGGGCCACCATCGCCGATTTTTTCGACATTCCTGAATTGCAAAATGGAAAAAGCTTTCGATCAGCGTGCTGCCATGGATGATCCGGTTGCCCGTGCCGTGGAGGCGATTCAAAACCGGTTTACCAATCGGGCCACAACGGCTATTATCCTGGGAAGCGGCCTGGGAAATCTCGTTCAGGAGCTTGATGAAACCTCGGCCATTGCGTATGCGGACATTCCTCATTTTCCGGTCTCTTCGGTAACCGGCCACAAGGGAGAACTGATCTCCGGGGTTTTCGCAGATACCGACCTTCTGGTCTGCTCGGGCAGGGCCCACTACTACGAGGGTTACGATTTGCAGCAGATCGTATTTCCCGTGGCGGTGCTGGCAGGGCTCGGTATTGAAAACATTATCATCACCAACGCCAGCGGTGGGATCAATGAATCCTATGCAGCCGGGGATATCGTCGCCATCCGCGATCATTTGAACCTGGCGGGAGGCAACCCCCTGCGGGGATCCCCCGATTTTGTGGACCTGACTCAGGCCTACAGTCCATGGCTGCGCAAGGTGGCCGCCAGGGCCGCAGCAGAAATCGGGGTCATTCTGCAGGAAGGCGTGTATGCCTGGATGGCAGGGCCCTGCTATGAAACGCCCGCCGAAATCAGGATGCTGAAAATCCTGGGGGCGGATCTGGTGGGCATGTCCACCGTCCCGGAGGTTCTGAAAGCGAACAGCCTTGGCCTGCGGGTTCTGGGGCTTTCCCTGGTGTCCAATATGGCAGCCGGAATTACCGGGAAGCCGTTGAATCACAGGGAAGTCATCGCCGTCAGCAACAGGGGTGGCGCTAAATTGAAACGGTTGATTGCGGGGGTGTTGAAGGAAATGGGGCAATTCCATGACACCGTATAGCATCATCCGGAAAAAACGGGACGGCGATTCTCTCACCCTTGCCGAAATTCAATATTTCATTAACGGTTTTGTAAGCGGCCAGATCCGGGACTACCAGATGGCGGCCTTTTTAATGGCCGTCTATTTCAACGGTATGGATACCGATGAGTGTATCCACCTCACCATGTGTATGGCGTTGTCGGGAGAGACCGCCGACCTCTCCGGAATCGATGGGGTGAAGGTGGACAAGCATTCCACCGGGGGTGTCGGCGACAAAACCACCCTGGTTCTGGTACCGCTCGTGGCTGCCTGCGGCGGCATCGTTGCCAAGATGACCGGCAGGGAGTTAGGGCATACCGGAGGGACCGTGGACAAGCTGGAATCCATACCGGGAATGAAGCTGGAGTTGGAAACCGGGCAGTTTGTTGAAAACGTCAATCGCATTCACGCCGGTCTGGTTGCCCAGACAGCGGACCTGGCACCGGCGGACAAGTTGATCTATGCCCTGCGCAACGTCACGGCTACGGTTGATTCCATCCCGCTCATCGCCGCCTCGGTCATGAGTAAAAAAATAGCCGCCGGTGCGGATGCCATCGTTCTGGATGTAAAAATCGGTGCCGGTGCGTTCATCCAAAGTTATGAAGATGCCCTTGCGCTGGCCGAGATTATGGTAAAAATCGGCACCGGTGCCGGCCGGCGGGTCACAGCCCTTATCACCGGCATGGACCAGCCCCTGGGCCGAGCGGTGGGAAACGCCGTTGAGGTTCATGAGGCAATCGATACACTGGGCGGAAAGGGCCCTCCGGATTTACACGAACTGGTTGTGGCCCTGGGCAGCGAAATGCTGGTCCTTTCCGGGGTGGTGCCCACCGTCGCCGAGGCAACGGTGCGTATGGAGAACAACCTTGCCAACGGCAAAGCCCTTTACAAACTGGGTGAGATGATTGCCGCCCAGGGAGGGGACCGGCGTATCCTTGATTCACCGGAACGGTTACCCCAGCCCAAAGCAAAGGTGCTGGTTGCAGCCCCGGCATCCGGGTACCTTACGGAATTGAATGCCCTGGGGGTCGGTACGGCTTCCAAACTGTTGGGTGCCGGGCGTAAAACAAAGGACGATCGGTTGGACTATTCGGTGGGAATTGTGTTGAACAAAAAAATCGGAGACCGGGTGGACCAGGGAGAATCGCTGGCCACCTTTTATACCGACGGCGATCGGCAAAAAATCGGTTCTGCGAAAGACACCTTTATGGAGGCCTGTCGCATTGACGATCAGTATGCGCCCCCTCCGAAAATGTTTTTCGCACGCGTTACCGCTGATGGTGCCGAAGCCTATCCCGCACCCACACAAAGACCGGGCTCACGGTGAAAAAATGACCAGCCGACGGCAGTTTGAGGCAGCGCTGAAAAATTTTCCGGTTTCGCTGCGTGCTATCCTTTCCGGCATACCGGAAAACGGCGGCCGACTTTGCGGCGGCGATGTCGCGACCATCAAACAGGCACTCAAGACAGATACGCCTACCCTGATGCTGCAGCTGGTAACCCTGGCCCGGGCATTTGCCGTCGTTCCGGTTTCCGGATTTGCGGTAGGGGCTGTGGCGCAGGTGGGGAAGTCGCCGGACGGGACAGGCGGCGATCTTTTCCTGGGGGCCAACATGGAGTTCGAAGGTCTTTCATTGAACCAGTCCGTTCATGCAGAGCAGGCGGCTGTTACCAACGCCTGGATGCACGACCGGTATTTGTTTTCCAGGATCGCAGTATCCGCATCCCCCTGCGGTCTCTGCCGGCAGTTTCTGTATGAAATCGCCGGGGGCCGAGATTTGGCAGTGGTTACAGCCGATTCCAGCCCTGCCGGCACCCGGGTTCGAAAGTTGTCTGTGCTGCTGCCGGACGCATTCGGGCCCAGGGACCTGGGGGTTTCGCAGGTGATTGGGCAGGATATCGGCAAAAACAAACTGGAATTGCAGGCAGGCGACAACGATCCCATTGTCCAGAACGCGCTGCGGCAGGCCGAAAAATCATATGCCCCCTACACCGGCAACTTGGCCGGGTGTGCTTTGGAAACGACAGACGCCGGTGTTTTTTATGGAAGAAATTTTGAAAACGCGGCTTTCAACCCGGGGCTGACCCCGATCCATGCCGCCATGATTTGCGCGAACATGAAAAATGCCGCCGCCCCGGGGACGGTTCGGCGGGTGGTTTTGGCGGAAAAAGTGACCACCACAGGGCAGCAGCGCAATACGGAGCAGTTTTTGGATGCCGTATTCCCGGGGATTGTTCTGGAGTACTACCCTGCTCATGAAAACCCCGCAGTCGCCTGAAAAACATGGTAACGAGAGGTGTCCCTTGATAAACCCTATAGTTGCATAAAAAACATGGCGAAGAGAGTTAAGGTATCTAAGATGTTGATTCGCTATAAAACCCGCTATCGCCGAAGCTTCCGACGGCGCCAGCAACGGCAGGACAAATACCAGGAGATGGACGAATGAAAAAAGCAAGAATCTGCGTGGTCGGCGCCTGCATGCTCGATTTGATCAGCTATGTGCCGCGATTGCCAAAGCTGGGGGAAACCCTGCACGGATCCCGATTCCGGATGGGGTTCGGCGGGAAAGGCGCCAACCAGGCGGTAATGGCCGCCCGGCTGGGGGGCCACGTCACCATGGTGGCCAAACTCGGCACCGATGTGTTCGGCCGGGATACACTGGAGAATTTTAAAAGCAACAACATCGATACAAGGCATGTCCTGTTCACAGAAAAGGCTTTTTCAGGAGTTGCCCCCATTTCCGTGGATGCGAACGGCAACAACGCCATCGTTATCGTTTCCGGGGCCAATGCCTGCCTGACGGTTGCGGAGATCGAAGCCGCCCGGGCTGATATCGCTACCGCCGACATTCTGGTATGCCAGCTGGAAGTGCCCTTGGAAATTTCACTGGCCGCCATGCGCATTGCCAAGGAAGAGGGGGTCAGCGTTATTTTCAACCCGGCGCCGGCCGTGGCGGAGCTGCCGGAGGAACTGTATCGCCTCAGCGACATCTTTTGCCCCAACGAAAGTGAGACCGAGCTGTTGACCGGGATGCCGTCAGGATCTGAAGCACAAGCGGTTGCCGCCGGGAAGGTTCTTTTGGAACGGGGGGCCGTTACGGTGATCATTACCCGGGGAGAGCAGGGCAGTCTGATGGTGAGCCGGGAGAAGACGGAAATGATTCCCGCGGTTCCGGTGACAGCTGTGGATACAACCGGGGCCGGCGATGCCTTCGTGGGCAGCCTGGCTTTTTTAACGGCGTCGGGGTGCCCCCTTTCCGAAGCCGTTTCCAGAGCCAATCGGATTGCCGCCATCAGTGTCCAGTCGCCGGGAACCCAGACCGGTTTTCCACAAGCCAAGGACTTGCCGGACGAATTGTTGGTTTAGAATATTGCCTCAAGCCTTTACAGGAGAAAACCAATGCAGAAAATCCCTGCCGAAATAACGGCTGTTGAGATCGCCAGGACTATCGACCACACCCTTTTGAAACCCGAAGCAGCGCTTGCCGCTTTCGACAAACTCTGCGATGAAGCACGGCGTTATCACTTCAAGGCCGTCTGCGTCAATTCATCGCGTGTCCGGTACGTTGCCGCCAAACTGAAAGGGTCGGATACAGCCGTCTGTTCGGTGGTTGGTTTTCCGTTGGGCGCCATGGACAGTGCCTCCAAAGCCTTTGAAGCCGCCACCGCCGTTGCCTGCGGTGCCGTGGAACTGGATATGGTGATTGCGGTGGGAGATTTGAAATCCGGCGATCTCAAGGCCGTGGAAGATGACATCCGGGCTGTACGCAAGGTCGTCCGTTCCGCCCTGTTGAAGGTGATTATCGAGATATGTTTGCTGACCGATGCAGAAAAAGTAACGGCCTGTGAAATATGCAAAAATACCGGCGCCGATTTCGTAAAAACCAGCACCGGTTTTGCCGGTGGAGGAGCAACTGTGGCGGATGTGGCTCTGATGCGCAAGACGGTGGGGCCGGATATGGGGGTCAAGGCCAGTGGAGGGATAAAAGACTATGGCGATGCCGTGGCCATGCTCCGTGCCGGGGCCAGCCGGCTCGGGGTGAGTGCCGGAGTGGCAATCGTGGAGAGTGCACCGAAATAAAGAATCATATCCCCCGCGAGGCGCCGGGGCGCAGAGAAGCGGTGGAAGCCTGGGGCCGCGGCATGCCCCTGATCCTCAAATATGCGCCGGATGTGGTGTTCCGCGAAATCGGTAACCTGTTATCGTCTCCTTCAACCGCCCTCCTTTTTGGAGCAGGAAGATGACGGGGAAGCGGCTACCCAAGAAACTACCCAAGAAAAAATTCTGGTCGGTCTGCGCGCCGCGCAGACCCTGACCCGCAAGCTGCTGGCCCAACAGCTGGGCATCTCGGAGGGTGGGGTGGATATAAAATATGATCCCGGAATTCATCATCGGCGTTCCATACGGTTGCGGGGGTATGATTATTCGCGGGCCGGGGCCTGTTTCGTGACCATCTGCACCCAACATCACGAATGTCTGTTCGGGGATATCGTGGGTGGCGAAATGCGTCTGAATGACGCAGGTCTGATGATTCAGGCCGTGTGGGATAGGTTACCGATTCGGTTTCACCATATCGAATTGGATGAATTCACCGTCATGCCGAATCACGTACATGGCATCATGATTTTCACGCGTGGGGGCGAATCTTGTATTCGCCCTGATTATCGTCATCAATCTAATGCCAATTTAGGCGATGACCAATCGGGCGACCACATAAAGGGCGATCACAAGGATCGCTCCTACGGGGATTTGCCCGCAGCGGATAATTACACGGATCGTCTCCGCATGGAACATTGCCGGATACGGTGGGACGCATTATCCAGGCCTTCAAATCAATCACCACCCATGAATATGCAATCGGCGTGAAACAATCCGGGTGGCCCTCATTTCCAGGTAAATTATGGCAACGCAATTATTGGGAACACATCATCCGCAATGAACCGGAATTGAATCGCATCCGCAAAAATCCCACGCAATGGAAATCAGATAAATTATTTGTACGGGCGAACCTTATTGTTATTTGATTCAGCTTTCCCGGTCGTAGGGGATGCCGTCGGCGGCAGGGGCAATGGCTTTGCCGATAACGCCGGCCAGTACGATCATGGTGATGATGTAGGGGATCATTCCCAGAAACTGGTAGGGGATGTGGACCCCCAGGATCTGCAGTTTGATCTGCAGGGCATCGGCGAACCCGAAGAGCATGGCGCTGCCCATGGCCCCGAAGGGGCACCATTTGCCGAAGATCATAGCCGCCAGGGCGATGAACCCCTTGCCGCCGGTCATGATTTCATGAAAATTGCCGACGGTTTCCAGCGAGAACCAGGCCCCCCCCAACCCGGCCACCATCCCGCCCAGAATGACGTTGATATAACGGGTCCGGAATACGTTGATTCCCAGGGCGTCCGCCGCACGGGGGTGCTCCCCGACCGTTCGGGTGCGCAGGCCCCAACGGGTATAAAAAATGACAAAATGGAGGATGATAACCAGGGCGATCATGGCGTAAACCATGGGTTGGTGCCCGAAAAAGATTTTTCCGATAACGGGGATGTCGGACAGGAAAGGGATTTTCCAGGTCGGGAAAACGCCAAGGGCTTCCATGGGGCTGTCCAGCAGCAGGGCGCGCCGGATGTAGCCGGTAATCCCCACAGCCAGGATATTGATGACCGTTCCGCTGACGATCTGGTCGACCATCAAGTGGATGGACAGGACGGCATGAAGGGTTGCCATCAATCCGCCGGCAACGATCGCGCCCATCAGCCCGACAAACATGTTCTGGGAATAAAGACTGATCAGGAAGCCGACGCAGGCGGCTGTGAGCATCATGCCTTCGATGGCGATGTTGACAACCCCGCACCGTTCGCAAAGAATGCCGGCCATAGCCCCCAGTCCGATAGGTGTCGCCAGGCGCACGCTTTGTGTCGCCAGTCCCACGACATCCATCCGTTTGACGGTACCGGCCCAGAACAGGACGGCGGCGATCACGAAAAAAGTATTGACCACAATTCCGATGGTGTGGGTTTTTGTGATCCGCTCGGTGAACATGATGCAGAAAAGCCCGCTGATAGAAGAAAGGCAGCCGATCAGGTAAAAGGCCGTGGCGGCTGGAAGCTCCAGGGTTCCGAGTGTGGAAAACCGTAAAGCGGTCCTGGTGCCTTCCGGCAGGTAAAGGGCGCACAGCGCCATGAGCGTGAGACCGAAAAAGAGGTAAAACAGCCCGAAATTGCGGGCACGGTCTTCAAAGGCGATTTTCAGGCGCACGATTTATTTCCCCCAACCCCTTGAGAAAATGGATGCCGACTTTCCCTTTTTCGGGATTCGGTACATCCAGCGAACGATGGAATCTGCCGCCACAAAAACAATGACCAACGCCTGGATAACATTGATTAGGTCGATGGATACGCCGGTGCGCAGCTGCATCAGGCTGGCCCCGTTGCGCAATCCTCCCCACAGGAAAGCGGCCGGAAGGACCCCCAGGGGGCTCGATTTGGCCAGAAACGCCACGGCAATGGCATCGTAGCCGTACCCGCTGGAGAAAGCCGCCGGGAGGTTGTGCTTCAATCCCAGCACTTCCCCGGCACCCGCCAGTCCGGCCAATCCGCCGGCCATGGTCATGACCAGGACTGTGTTCCAGCCGACACTCATGCCGGCATAGCGGGCTGCCCCCGGGTTGATGCCGGTGGTCCGGATTTCGAATCCGAGGGTTGTTCTGTAAAGGATCCAGTAAACTACAAATACGGCGCCCAGGGCGATGAGAACGCCGGCATGAATTCGGTAATCGGCGCCGAAAAGCTTGCCCAGCTGGGCTGTTTCGGCGATGTAGGGTGTCCGGTCGACGGTGGCCTGGGGATCACGAATCACCTTTTTGACGACAAAATCGACCAGGTTGATGCCGATATAGTTCATCATGATGGTGTTGATTACTTCGTGTCCGCCCAGTTTGGCTTTCAGGAATCCGGGAATGGCGCCCCACAAAGCGCCGCCGGCCATACCGGCCAAAACAGCCAGGGGCAGATGGATATAAGCGGGCAGTCCCTCGAACCAGAATCCGACAACAACGGCAAACAGGGCACCCAGATAGAACTGGCCTTCTGCTCCGATGTTAAACAGCCCGCACTGAAAACCGAGGGCGACGGACAGGCCGGCAAGCATGTATGGCGCCGAGGCAACACAGGTTTCTGAAAACGCCCGCTTGGAACCGACCATTCCTTCAAACAACCCTTTGTATGCCTCGAAAACACTCGCACCGCTGGCCCAGATGATAATGGCGCCGCAGACCAGCGCTGTGAACACCGCCAGGACGGGAACGAGCATTTCGGCAACGCTGTTGCCCACGAGAATTTGCCATATAACTTTTCGTTCTTTCAACAAGCTACTCCCGTAAAGGTGCGCCCCTCTTTTTTGCGCATTCAGCTCGACAATCAGGCAATACCGGCCATCCAGAGGCCGACCGATTTCAGATCCGTTTTGGCGGCGTCGGCAGATGCAATAATTTTTCCCTTAAACATGACGGCGATCCTGTCCGATAAAGCGAAAATTTCATCCAGCTCGGCGGAAATGACCAGAACAGCGCAGCCCTGATCGCGGAGTTTGACGATCTGTTCATGGATAAACCCGGCTGAGCCGACATCCAAGCCCCGGGTCGGGTGAGCAGCGATCAATAACCGAATCGGCCGGGAGAATTCACGGGCCACCACCATTTTCTGTTGGTTTCCGCCGGAAAGGCTGCCAGCGTTGATCTCGGGGTTGGGAGGACGGATATCGAATTCGCGAATCCGGTTTTCTGCATTTTCGCGGACAGATCGGCGGTCGATCATCATCCATCGGGAAAACGTTCGTTCCCGTATGCTGTTCAGGACCAGGTTGTCGGCCACACTGAAACTGTCGACCATGCCGTAGGTGTGCCGGTCTTCCGGAATATGGGCAATGCCGCTTTTAAAGATTTTGCGGGGAGACTGGTTGGTAATGTCGATGCCGTTGATGGTTACCGAACCACGGGTACTCCTGGAAAGCCCGGTAAGGCATTCGATAAACTCACCCTGGCCGTTTCCCTGGACACCGGCAAGCCCCAGGATTTCCCCGGCCTGTACATTGATGGATACATCATCGACGGTCACCGCTCCCTGCCGGTCGACGGCGGAGAGGTTGTGCACCGACAGAACCGATTCACCGGGACCCGCCGCCGTTTTCGCCACCGTCAGGGAGATTTCGCGACCCACCATTTCCGTCGCCAGGCCCTGTTGGGTCGTATTCTGCGGGGACGATACGGCGACGATTTTACCCCTGCGCATGACCGTAATCTGATCGGTGAAGCGCATGACTTCTTTGAGCTTGTGGGTGATAAAGATAATGGATTTGCCACTTTCGGTCAGTTTTTTTAGGGTGACGAAGAGGCTGTCGGTTTCTTCGGGTGTGAGGACAGCGGTGGGTTCATCAAGGATGAGGACATTGGCTTTCCGGTAGAGGGCCTTTAAAATTTCAACCCGCTGGCGGATGCCCACCGGCAGATCCTGGATCAGGGAGTCCGGGCTCACTTTCAGTCCATAGCGTTCGGACAGTTCTGTGATTTTTTTGCGGGCGGTCGCCATGTCGAGGAGTATGCCAAAACGGGTGCTCTCGTTGCCGACAATCATGTTTTCGGCTACCGTCATAACCGGGATGAGCATGAAGTGCTGGTGAACCATACCAATACCGTGATTGATGGCATCGCCCGGGTTTTCGATGCGAACCGGTTTGCCGTTTAGACGAATCTCGCCCTCATCCGGCCGGTAGAGACCGTACAGGATGTTCATGAGGGTCGATTTCCCGGCGCCGTTCTCACCCAGGAGGGCATGGATCTGCCCCTTTTCCAAGGTGAAGTCGACCTGGTCGTTGGCGACCACATTGGGAAACCGCTTGGTGACGCCTCGCATTTCAATAACGGGGGGCATGGGCTCTTTCCAGAATTGAATGAAGCCGCCCCGGCACGTCAGCCGGAGCGGCTTTTCGAGATATGGCGAATTTCGCCATATCTTTCAGGCAACGCTGGGATTTACTTCAGCAGGTCGTTAAATTTCCCGGCTTTCAGGTCGTCATAGATCTGCTTGATCTTGGCCTTGCTGTCCGCCGAGATGGCACTGTCGGCCATGTGTGCCGGGGCCAGCCCGATACCTTCGTTGTCGATATTGGATACGTAGATACCGCCTTTGAAGGTTCCCTCGACCACCTGTTTGATGCCGTTGTAAACAGCATTGTCCACGCGTTTCATGGCGGAGCCGATGAGTTTGTCGGAGCCGGGCACCTTGCCTTCTTTAAAGGTGGTTAAATATTCATCCTGATCCACGCCGAGCACCCAGGCGCCTTCCTGGGCGGCGCCCATGATGGCGCCGGAGCCGGTGGGGCCGCCGCAGCCGAAAATGACGTCCGCACCCTCTTCCATCTGGGACAGGGCTGCCGTTTTACCTCGGGCGGGGTCGCTGAAACTGTCGATATGTACCGTCAGCACTTCGCACTCGGGGTTGACGTATTTGGCACCGGCCAGGTAGCCTTCCCGGTAGCGGATAACGGGCGGGATCTCTTTGCCGCCCACAAATCCGATGACATTTTCTTTTGTCATCATACCCGCCAGGGCACCGGCCAGGAAACCGGCCTGGTCTTCGGCGAATAAAAGCCCAAGTACGTTGGGAATGTTCGGATCGTAGGCAAAATCGACAATGATGAATTTTACCTGGGGGTGCTTTTCAGCCATGCGTTTGGTGGCATCTCCCAGCATAAACCCGACGGTGACGATGGCATCGTAGCCTTCCGATACGAATTGCTCGATATTTTTTTCGTAATCCGTGGGCTGGAGTGTTTCGATAAAAGAGGTTTCAATCTGGAGATCTGTTTCGGCGCGGATAAGGCCCTTGTAGGCAAATTCATTGAATGTGCGGTCATCCACCTTACCCACATCCGTTACCAGGCCGACTTTCATCTTGGCGATGGCAGGTTCTTCTTCTTGTCTTATTTTTTCTTGTAGAGAGGACATTTCGGTTTTAAGTTTATCATTTTCGGCCTTAAGAACCTTGATTTGCTCTTCAAGAGACTTTACTTTTTGACTGTCACCCGAATCCTGCTGTGCACACCCTGCAGCAAACAAAGTGATAACTACCAATAAACTAAAGAGCATATAGCCAATTGTTCGTCTCATATCTCCCCTCCTTGGTTATATCAAAAAATTTTTATGCGGATCCATCCACCAGGCTGGTAGACGGTATCGCGATACTATAGGCAACGCCATAAATTTAGTAAAGCACAAAATCCGGAAGCTTTTTCGGGGTTGTCTGCCATGGAAGAATCTTCTATTATAACTCCATGAGAATGTTACGGATTAATCGTCTGCAATCGGGTGGTGTGATTACCAATTATTTCTGCGCCTCACAATGCGGCCACTGCCTCTATCGCTGCAGCCCGAGTTGGCCCAAAGACTACCTGGCCTGCGAGGATGCCGTGGAGATTTTTCGGGCTGTGCGACGAGGTGGATGCCGTTCGGTCCACATTGGCGGAGGGGAACCTATGCTGCGGCCCGACCTGTTGAAGATTGTGCTGGCGGCAGCCCGGGATGAGGGGGTCGGCATCGAATATGTCGAAACGAATGCCTCCTGGTTCCGGGATATACCGTCTGCAAAAATGGTATTGAGTGATTTGAAACGGGTGGGGTTGCGAACCCTGCTGGTTTCCATCAGCCCCTTTCACAATGAGTACATACCCCTCCAGCGGACCATGGGCGTCATGGAAGCCTGCCGTGCATGCGGGATCGGGATCTTCTCCTGGATTAAAGACTTTTTACCGGAACTCTCCGACCTCGATCATGCCACCACGCATACCATGGCGGAATACACCGCCCGCTTCGGTGGCGATTGCCTGAGCCGTATCCCACAACGCTACTGGATCCACCTGGGGGGCCGCGCCCTGGACACCTTCCGGGACCTGTACCCGGGCCAGACGGCGGATCAGATCCTATCCGAAAAAATAGATAAAAGATTGTTTTGTCGTTACAGATAGAATACTGCGGAACCAATGCATCTTGAAAATAGAGACCAAAAGTGACGAAAGCCTTCAACGAAAAAGTAAAAACAGCCGTTGCGAAAAACTTCGACGGCAGTTGCCGATATTACCGTAGTTTTGAAGACCGGCACGGATTTTTCGCTTCTCTGGCCATTGAGCTGGCAGACCGCATCGGCTTGCGGCCGGAAACGGATGTGCTCGATGTGGGCTGCGGCAACGGAGCCTCCGCCCAGGTGCTGAACCGGCACTTCGGCTGTCGTGTCCTGGGTGTCGACCTTTCGCCCGCCATGGTTGCCGACGGCATGGCCCAAAACCCTGGAAGCGCGGTCACTCTTGTGGTGGGAGACGGGGAGCGGCTCGGGGAGATCATCTCCGGTCGATCTTTCGATTATGTCCTCTACAACGCTTCGATTTTCATCTTCCCGGACCCCGGGGCGACCTTCTGCCAGGCGGCTCGCTGCCTGCGCCCGGAAGGAAAAATCGCCTTTTCCTTCTATCCCCAGCTCAAAGGCGCCAACAATGAAGATCTTATCAACATCGCCTTTGAACGGTTGGGGATAACCCCGCCCCGCTTCAGGGTGATCACTTCTTTTGAAAAAGCCTGCGAGGCGCTTTCGCGCTGCTTCCGCAGCATGATCCGCCATGAATGGGTTCGTCCCCTGGATATCGTTTTTTTGCAGGACTTCTTTTCCATTCCGGCCCAGTCCACTTCACTCTTTCCTGATCTTGACTACCCCCAGCGCCGCGAACTGGTAATGCATCTCTTCAACACCATAACGGATTTTGCCGAAGACGCAACGATCGTCTGGCGTATGGCGGAAGGAAGCGGGGTGCGCCAGTCTTCGGCGGCGGACCTGTAGGCAATTAGAAGCTGCCGCAAAACTGTTCTTTGGCCCAATCTAAGTGTCGGTCCAAACTTCGATTTCTCGAAATACTTCAAGATCGGACCTGCAGGAAAATTGATGGAATCGTAAAAAATCGGATTTCTCTCTTTTCTGTCATCCCGGCGGAGGCCGGGATCCAGTGATTTCAAACATTTCTGGATGCCGGATACGTCCGGCATGACGGTCGGAGGACTTTTTACGGTTTCATCAAAATTGTGTCCGGAAGAATACGTCGGCTCCGCACAAGAAAAATTTGTGCTATTCTCAAAAACGGGTATACTTGTAGTTGATCCGTTTTTACGGCCATATAAAAGATAGAAAAGGAAGGACCAGATGAATCCGGTGATGCGATTACTCCAGTCCCACCGTTCCATCCGAAAGTTCACGAATAAACCAGTGAATGATGAAATAATTCAAGAAATTATTCGCTGCGGTCAGGCCGCGGCTACTTCCAGCAACCTCCAGGCCACCACGGTGATCCGTGTCCGCAATGCGGATACGCGACGCGAAATTGCCCGGTTGGCCGGGGATCAGGAATATGTCACCACAGCAGGGGCTTTTTTGATGTTCTGTGCCGATCTCAATCGACCCCGGCGGGCATGCGGGATGCAGGGCGGCGGCTTTGTCACGGGAATGACCGAGCACTTCATCATCGCCACTGTTGACGTGGCGCTGTTTGCCCAGAATTGTGCCATTGCTGCTGAATCATCGGGTCTGGGCATCTGCTACATCGGCGGTATCCGCAACGATCCGGAAAAGGTGAGCTCGCTTCTGGATCTGCCGGATCAGGTCTATCCTGTTTTCGGGTTTTGTCTCGGGTATCCGGATCAGGACCCTGATGTCAAACCGCGCCTGCCCTTGTCGGTGGTTCTGAAGGAGGAGCGGTATCAGGATGCCGGTGATGCTGAAAATATCAGGGCCTATGATGAACACATACGGGACTATTACCGAAACCGCGCGGGCGGTACCAAAGACAGCTGCTGGACGCTGGAGATGAAGGACCTGGTGGGTAAAGAGTCCCGCCCCCACATGCGCGGATTTCTGAAATCCCGTGGTTTCACCATGAAATGATACGGCACCGGGTTATGTCCTTCCCAACAACTTCCCCGCTTTCGATATCCCTGCACCTATGATAGATGTTGCAACGTTCTTGACACTGGAAATCGGACAAAGGTAACATGACGCCGGTCATATGACAGAAAAGTGCCGGGAGATCGTATGGGTTTCGAGCTGGGTAAAAAAATAATTGAAAATATTTCAACCGTCGTGGTGGGAAAGGATGCTACGCTTGAACTCCTTCTGGTCGCCCTCCTCGCCGATGGGCATGTACTGCTGGAAGATGTACCCGGTGTCGGAAAAACCTTAATCGCAAAGTGCCTTGCGAACAGCATCAAAGGAACCTTCAAGCGGATCCAATTCACTCCTGATCTGTTACCCGCTGATATTACCGGGTTCAATGTCTATAACCAGAAAAGCGGGCAGTTCAGATTCCAGTCCGGGCCGGTTTTGACCAATATTCTCCTGGCAGACGAAATCAATCGGGCGATTCCCAGAACCCAGTCAAGTCTTCTGGAGAGCATGGAAGAGCGTCAAGTGACTATTGACGGGGAGACCTACCCCCTTCCGAGACCGTTTTTCGTTCTGGCGACCCAGAATCCAATTGAGCTTGAGGGAACCTTCCCGTTACCGGAGGCGCAGCTGGATCGCTTCCTGCTGAAGATCAGCCTGGGCTATCCCGACAAGGCGGAAGAGGTGATTATGCTGAAGCGGTTTCAGAAAGATGATCCGCTCATCAGCCTGGGACCTGTAGCCGAACCGGAACAGCTGACCGACATGCAGCAGCTACGCAAAGAGGTAACCGTGTCCGCCCCGATTCAGGAATATATCACCGATATTGTTTTCGCCACCAGGAAAAATGAGCACTTGCGTTTCGGATCGAGCCCGCGGGGTTCTTTGGGGTTGATGCGCGCCGCACAGGCCCTTGCCGCAGTAAGAGACCGCAGCTACGTACTTCCTGATGATATCAAACAACTGGCAATACCCGTTCTGGCGCATCGCATAATCCTGAACGAGGAAGCAAAACTGAGCGGGGAAAACCCTGTGCATATCCTTGAGGAAATCATCTCCAGAATCCCGGTTCCGCAATAAAAAATCAGGGTGAACGAAATGAGACCGCCGTTGCTCGAAGCGCCCGCATCCGCCTTCCTGATATTTCCCGTTCAAGTCTTGATGCTGTTTTTCCTGTTTTTTGCCCTGCTGTATGATGTAACGGAATTGTCTCTTTTCGCCCTTGTCATCCTGGCGATGGGTTCGGGCTCCTATCTCTGGAGTCGTGTAAGCCTGAATCGGGTTGCCTGCAAAATGACCTTGAACCGGAAGAGGCTGTTTCCAGACCAGTGTTTACAGGTCGGGATCCGGGTCATCAACGCCAAATTTATCCCGATCCTGCTAAAGATTCATTTTTTCATACCCAAGGCCGTCGCCGGGCCGGATGCCGGGCAATGGGTCAGCGAGGCGAGCGGGCTTCTCTGGTTTCAACAAATCGTTTTTAGCCGGGAATTTTTTCCTGACCGGCGGGGTGTTTTTGACCTCGGGCCGCCGAGGGTCCGAACCGGAGACCTGTTCGGCTTCTTTCTGAGGCAGTATGCGATGGAAGACCGTATTGAAGTCGTCGTCTACCCCAGAATCGTCAACATCCGATCGATGGCTGTTCCCAAAAGGGAGTTTTTCGGCATTCCAGGCGCCAGGAGTCCGGTGGAAGACCCGGTTTTTGTTTTCGGGACGCGTGACTATCAGCTCGGAAGGCCCGCGCGGCGCATCCACTGGAAAGCGAGCGCGCGGCACAACCGGCTGCAGGAAAAGCTTTGCGAACCTGCCGAACAGGAAAAAGTCCTTATTATTCTCAGTGTCAATGGGTTCGAAGCAGAAGAGGCCGTTGACGACTTTGAAAATAGCTTGGAGGTGATTGCTGCACTCGTTTTGCAGATGGACCGCAGGGGTATCGCCGTGGGGTTTGCCACCAACGGCAATATCGTCGGCCGGAAGCCCAGGATCATACCCGTTTCGAGAAACGCTTTCCAGATAATGGCTATTCTCGAAACCCTGGCCAGGGTCGAGGCAGAGAGTGCTGGTCCTGTCACGGACATCCTGGCGAGGGGATATAGGGCCCCCGGGGGCATCAGCAGCATCTGTTTCGCCTGGAGCCGGTCCGACCAAACCCGGGCTGTCGATGCCTTTATGAAGCAAAGAAACACCCCGGTTCAATTTGTCCTGGCCCGAAAATCCGGCGATATCGCAACAGCGGATGCCAGGCATGCAGAAAATGCCGTTTATCTAAAAGACCTCCTGGCTCCGGGGAACCGGAAGAGATGAGATACCCAAAAAATATATTTCTCGTTCTTTCATCCGGCGGGATGATGCTCAGCTGTTTATGTACCTGTTTTGCATTTATCCTGGCCTGTCTTTCCCACCTGCCGGTTTCCGTGTCCGAAGCTGCCGGTGTTCTTGTCCCGGCAACGCTCATCAGCTACTGTCACCACCAGAGGGGGTGGCGCCGAATAAATATCTTCGGCATTCATGTTGCGGGGTTACTGATTTCCAATCTATGGCTATGTCATCGCTATTATGGGATCGATGTCCATTTCTGGCGTTTTGGCTGGGTCCGGGAGTTCTTACTGCTCGAGCGCAGCGCAGCGGGATGGGTCGTTTTGATTTTGATCCTTTTGTGCGCCTGCAGTCTGTGGTTTTTCGGAAGTCGGCTGGGTATCAAACCCACGGACAAGACAACCATCAGTCATCGGTTCGATATCGGTCTCGCCTGTTTTCTCGTCCTGCTCCTGATAAAGCTGTTAATTGCCGTAAAAGGTGGTGTCGTTCCCGTAACGCATTCTTCGACCAGGGCGATAATGGCCTTTATTGTGCTGGGTCTGTTTTCCATGGGTTTTGTGCGCACACCCGGCGGGTCGCAAACCGCGAGTGCGTCCTATTTGAAAGGTGCAGGCATCGTCATCAGTTTTACCGCCATCACTTTCATGCTTGCCGGGGGCCTGTTCCTCCTCTTTCTGCCGGAGCTTCAGGCCCTTGCAGAGACCGGTGCCGGTCTGCTCAAAGCCCTGAGAAAGCCCATTGAACAGATGGTTATCGCGCTGTCCCGTTTTTCCCTCAAAAGCGGTGTCCCGCGGTTGTTCGGAAGCGAACCCGCCGGTGGTATGCTGCCGGGCGCAAGCGAGCCGCCGGGGGACCTCGGCATCATTCATTACCTGTTTATCGGTTTTACCATATCAATACTACTGACGATGGCCGGTTTTGTTCTATACCATCTATTGAAATGGCTCCTTTTTAAAATGAAATGGGTTTTTGCAGAGACGGAGTCGGAAAAGGTCGAAAAAGGGGTATGGGAACTTCTTCTGCTCTGTGTCCGGGCCGCAAAGCGGGTTCTTGTGATGTTGCGGGCTCGATTCTTCCATCCGCCGGACAGCTTGTGCGCGGAAAAAAAATATTACCGACGCCTCCTGCGCTGGGGGCGCTCCAGCGGCCTGCGGCGTGCCATTTCGGAAACACCGCATGAATACGGGATTCGCCTGGGGGAGCGATTCCCTCAGGTCCAGCAGGAGATTCGACGGATCATCCACACGCATGCCGAGGCCATTTACGGCTGTGTGAACCCTGACAGCCATCAAATATCCCGGGCGAGGCGAGCCCTGAGAAGAATTCAAAACCCTTCCCTGTGGTTCGCCCGTATCAAGTCCCTCTGCTTTTATGATCGTAGTTGAGACGTCCAAACCCGCTTGTTTTCCAAAAACAGGCGCATGAGGCCTGGTAGCCTGCGGCTGATCTGTCGCGGGTTAATCCTTTTTCTTCATCTGCTTACCCACATTCCACGCACCGGTCACGGCTTCTCCCAGAGACCAGTATTTTACCGAGTTCATGTCGAACAGCAGTGGGTTGACCTTGGAAATATCGATTTTGCCTTTTGTGAGGACGTTTTCCGACGCATAGGTCTTCACAATTTCACCGATAAACACATCATGGGTTTCAAAATCGATTGTACGGTCCAGGCGGCATTCCATCACCACAGGGCAGGACTGAATCATGGGAGCCGTCCTGGTCTCGCCGTAAAAGATCTCGAACACTTCGGATTTATCGGTATTTTTGCCGGTCACCAGCCCCACATAATCGGTTTCCACCACCTGATCCCGGGAAGGGATGTTAACACTGAAAGCCTTGTTTTCAATGATACCCTGGTTAGTGAAATGGGCTTTGCTGATACCAAACGACAGGTATTGGGGCGTTCCGTGATTCATGATGCCCACATGGGCAATGGCCAGGAAATTGGGTTTTCCATTGACGGTGGCGCCCACGATGGTGGTCAGTGACGGATAGAGCGCGTTCACTTTGCCGATGGGTTTCATGCGGTTTCTCCTTTTCTTGGTCTGGTCAAAACCCGCCACCTCTGGTGGAAGACCCGGAGAGGTTCTACCGATCCGGTGAGAGATTAAAAAATACTGTTGAAACAATGCAACAAGTTTATTTTACATGTTCATTTTTTTTTGCGCTACAGAAAAGATGGCATTGGTAAAAGGCCCAATTCACCGTGTCCTCTGTGGTAATAAAAACAGTTTTTACGAATTCATCAAGAAAAAAAACAT
>CAZKYZ010000013.1:0-20842 GCA_964557055.1 uncultured Desulfobacterales bacterium | reverse complement strand
CGTCGGGTTTCGGCGGAGGAGGCTCTCGAAATCGGTCTGGTGAACAAGGTTTGCTCCCCGGAGGCGCTTATGGAGGCTTGCTTTGAAATGGCCGCCCTGATCTGTGAGACGGGCCCCATTGCCATAGAACAGGCGAAATATGCGATAAACCGAGGGGTTGAAACGGATTTACATACAGGCCTGGCGATCGAATCCAACGCCTACTGGATCACCATCCCCACCAGGGATCGGCTTGAAGGCCTGGCGGCATTCAGGGAGAAACGAAAACCGGTATATACCGGAGAATAAACAAGAGGGAGCTCTTATGGCTTCAGAAAATGTCAGCAATCGTATTTACTGGGAGGGTGAAGAACAAAAACTGGATGCGCTTGTTCAACAGGCCACCTGGCCCGGGGGCCAGAAAGCGGTAGACAATCTTGCCCGGCAGGGGAAAAAGCCGGTGCGGGAATTGATTGCCAGTCTTGTCGATCCAGGCACCGAATTTTTCGAGCTCTCCCGAATCGCCGGGTTCGGGATGGGGTATCCCGGTGTTGAAGATGTTCCCTGCGGCGGTGTTGTGACCGGACTGGGCAAGATCAACGGCAACTGGACCATGGTATTTGCCAATGACAGCCGGGTGAAAGCCGGGACTTATTTCCCCATCACTCTCAAGAAACATATGCGGGCACAGGCGATTGCCGAGCGGTGCGGTTTGAACTGCGTCTATATTGCCGATTCGGGGGGGGCCTTCCTGCCAATGCAGGCGGATGTGTTCCCGGATGATCAGCACTTTGGATCCATGTTTTACAACATGGCCCGGATGTCGGCGCGTGGATTGAAACAGATCACCCTCAGCACCGGCGGGAATACTGCCGGAGGGGCCTATATTGTGTTTATGGCCTGCCAGTCCGTCATGATCGATAAACTGGCCTATTCTTTCCTGGGAGGGCCGCCCCTGGTGAAGATGGCTACAGGGGAGGTTATTTCAGCTGAGGACCTTGGGGGAGCCAGAGTACATACCCAAATTTCCGGGGGGGCGGATCAATTTGCCGGAGACCAGGACGAGGCCATCACAAAGGTCAGGGAGATCCTGGCGCTGGAAGCCCCCCAGAAGTTGCACCTGCATCGTTATCAGGAGACGCCCCCAACGCTGCCGGTTGCGTCAATTTACGACAACATGCCGACGGCGATTTCCCACGGTATCGACGGCCGGCTGTTTTTACAGGGGATTGCCGACGACAGTTATTTTTACGAATACAAACCCGACTACGCCCCGGGTCGCGGCGACAATATCATTACCGGCAAGATCCGCCTAAAGGGGATCCCGGTGGGAGTGATCGCCTCCAATTCGGTGGGGATTATTTTTTTCGAAGCCGCCCGCAAGGCTACGGAATGGATAGTGCGCTGCTGCCAGGAAAAAATTCCTCTGCTGTTCGTGCAAAATTCTCCCGGATTCATGATAGGTTCCGACTCGGAACACGCGGGTATCGGTAAGTACGGCGCCGATATGGTGCGGTCGGTATCCTGTGCCCAGGTGCCCCGCATTCAGCTGGTGATCGGGCCCGACAACGGCGCGGCCAACTACGGCATGTGCGGACGGGCCTACCGCCCCCATTTCCTGTTTCACACCATGCGTTCACGAACTTCGGTCATGAGCGGACGAAGCGCCGCGGGTGTTCTGCTTTCCATCGAGGAAAGGAAACGGGCGGCCATGGACAACCCCATGTCGGAGGAGGACAAACAGGCTTTTCGGGACAAAATGATTGAGAAATATGACGGCGAAGCCCACCCGTTTTATTGTGGTGCCAGGTTGTTGAGTGATCGGGTATTGAAATTTTCGGAGGTGCGGGATGCGCTGGCGGTTGCCTTTGAAGTCAGCCTGTTACAACCAATCGGGGAGCCCTCGTTTGGTAATTTCCGTTTCTGATGTTACGATAGACCGTGTAAAAGGAGACCATGTACATGACAGAATATGATTACTGGAAAATATTTCCGAGAATGCCGGAAAAGGTAACGATTGGGGACATAACCATCCGCGATGGTTTTCAGCACCTGGAGAAATTCATTTCTACGGAAGCCAAAAAATATTATCTGGAAGAACTGATCTTTGCCGGTTGCCGCAACATCGAGGTCACCAATCTGGGAAACCCCTACCTGATGCCTCAGTTCAGAGATGCCGAGGAACTGCTGGCCCACCTGAGAAGCGACAGGTTCAAAAACCGTTGCGAACGCAAAGGTATCAATTACGGCGACATTGTACTGACCGCCATCACTATCCGGGAGGGAGCCGTCGACCGCGCCATTGCGCTTTGCCAAAAAGGCATCGGACCGGACCGGCTGCTGATGATGGTATCCACCGAGGAGGAACACCACTTCGCCAATTCGGGTACGACCCTGCCGGACTACTGGGCGGAGTGCGAACGCTGTATCCAAAAATGCAACGATGCCGGAATGATCATGTGCGGGACAGTGAGTACCATCTGGGGCAGTCCCATCGGAGGTGCTACCGACCTGAAGGACGCGGTGGAATTCACCAAACGCTGGCTGGAGATCGGTGCCCACGATATCGAACATGCCGACCATGATGGCAGCGCCTCGGCCCCGGAAGTGTACCGATATTTTTCCATGATCTTGGATGCCATACCGGAACCATCGGTCCATCTGGCGCATTTCCACGAAACCAAACGAGTTGCCGCGGCTTCGGTTCTGGCAGCCTTGCAGGCCGGGATCATCAATTTTGAGGCCACTCTGGGGGGGATGGGCGGCCAGCCGGCCAATTTCCTGGACGACTGCCCGACACGGGGTACCGGCGACTACTATTATGATGATCCCCGTTATGTGGGCCTGGTAACCCTGGAGGACACGCTGGTGCAGATCGACGAGATGGGTATCGAGCACGGCTACGATGTGGACCGTATCCTGCAGTTGGGCCGCATGATGGAAAAGACCGTCGGGCAGCGCCTGCGCTCCGAGGCTATCATCAACGGGCGAACCCTCAGAGAGGGGCACATGCATTATGCGCGGCCAGGGCTTGCCAAGCGGAAAGAGAAGCTGGGTGAAAAACGCGGAATGAAAGTTCCCGAACACTGGAATCCGGAGGCGACCCTTCCGGAACAATATCGACCCTGACCGTTTTCCACCCCCAGGCGACGAAGAGGAACAAGCGGATATTTTAAAAACGAAAGCCAGTTACCAAGGAGTCGATATGGAAACTAACAACAAGCCCCCTCACATAAATGTGGATTATTTCGAAGATCTGACAGGGGATATTGCCAAACAGAACCCGTCGGACATCGAAGAGATCGGCAAACGCATCGAATCCCTCCGAAAAACGAGGGGACTGTCCCTGGAAGAGCTGTCGAATCTTACCGGGTTCGATGTGGACATTCTCACGCGCATCGAAAGCAATGAAGTGCAGCCCCAGCTCGGCACTGTCATCAAGCTTTCCAAAGCCCTGGACAGCGCTTTTGGAAGGCTGGTTTCCGGCGTCGGTGACCGGCTGTATTCAATCACCCGCAAGGGCGAGCAGAAAACCATCTCCCGATCGACCTCCCAGAAAGGAAAAAAGCAGGCGTATATCTATAAAAGCCTGGCACCGGAAGTGAAGGGGCGCCACATGGAGGCCTTGATCGTCCAGCTCGAAGAAATTCCGGACGAGGAGATGTCCGTCCATGACGGTGAAGAGTTCATTTACGTGCTGGATGGCAGCGTTGCCCTTACTATAAACGGTGAAAGACATACCCTGGAACCGGGGGACAGCGTTTATTATCTTTCGACAACGCCCCATTTAATCACCGCTGAAAACGACAAGGCGACAATCTTGGCGGTAGTTTACAGTGGATGATCCTAGGAAAAAGAAAGCAGACACGATTGCGGACCTGAAGCATGAAGACAAGGCCCTTCTCGTGGTAGATTTTTTTCATCGCATCATTGTTCACTATGCCCTGTGGTTTACCGAGGTGCGTCATCAAATGGGACCCGAACGGGCCCTGGAAATTCTGGGGATCGCGTCGGAAAGGAGCTTGGGGATTCAGCTTAAGCGTCTGTCCAAGATGTTTCATTTCGAATTAAAAGACGGCCTTCCGGCTGTCCTGCACGAGATGGCGCCGGAGACGCTCCAGTCCTTGCTGGACGGGGTGGCTGTCAACTGGTTGGCCAACGACGGAGTCTGGTTTCAGGCGGTGGAATTCGAAAACGGAATGAACGACGCCAAACGGTGCAACGACAGCTGCTGGGCGCAATTTTCTCCTTTTGAGGCCTGGTCAATCCGGCGATTTCTTGACCTCCCGGTACGGGCTGGCCTTGAAGGTCTTAAAAAGGCGCTTAATTTTCGCCTCTATGCCAGCATAAACAGTCAGTCGTTTGCTCAGGAGTCGAAAGACAGCTTCGTTTTTCAGATGAACCAGTGCCGGGTGCAGAACGCGCGCAAGCGCAAAGGCTTGGACGACTACCCCTGCAAGTCGGGGGGGCTGGTGGAGTATGCCCGTTTTGCCGCAGCCATCGATAGCCGAATACAGACAGAATGTATCGGCTGCCCCCCGGATGATCACCCCGAAGAATGGTATTGTGCCTGGCGGTTTTTCATCGAAGAATAGATCCGCGGGGGGCTTCATCCAGTTGTGACAGCTCGCCTGTCCATTTCTGGTTTTGTGAGCGAGTTGACCCACTGGAAACCACATTTTTGCGGAGCCCTGCGATCGGGGTCTGTCTCGGTAAATACCGTTTGCCGGTTTGGCGGCTCGATTAGAATATTCAGCACCGTCGGGAAAGGGCCTTCCTTGTTTCCGAACGATCGTTCGCTTTTTATTGCGCTTTGGGCGATTCTCTGATATTTTTGCCTTCTTGCTCTTATACCCATGCAGTTGATAGCAACCGGAACCGGAAGGTAAAAGACCCTATGCCCCGCACTTTTTTCCATGCCTTGATGAATCCACGATCCATAGCCATTGTCGGCGCCAGCAACAATCCCATGAAAATGGGCACCATGCATGCCCTCAGCATTCTCAAGGACGGGTTTGACGGCAGGTTGTACCCGGTCCATCCTACGGAAAAAACCGTACTGGGCATCCCGGCCTTCGCCTCCCCCGCCGACCTGCCGGAAGCACCCGATCTCGCAATGTTCGTACTGCCGTCGAAGCATCTTCTGCCGGTATTCGAGGCCTTTGGCAGGCTCGGGACGAAATACGCAATTGTCATCACCGCCGGGTTCAAGGAAACCGGTGCCGACGGCGCCGATCTGGAACAGCAGCTTTGTGTAATGGCCAAAAAACACGGCATGCGTTTTGTGGGTCCCAATTGTATGGGCATCGTCAACCTGGATATCGGGTTGAATACTTCGGTGTCGCCGATAACCGGCCCCCCGGGCAAGCTGGGCCTTATCTCCCAGAGCGGCACCTACGTGGCCCAGACGGTGGATTACCTGCAAAAAAGAGGCATCCGCCTCGGCAAGGCTGTCAGCGTCGGCAACGAGGCAGACATCAGCATTATCGACGTGATGGAATATATGGGAGATGACCCACAGACAACCGCCATAGCCATGTATATCGAAAGCGTCCGGGATGCCAGACGTTTTCTGGATGTGGCCCGCAAAATCACTCCCCAAAAACCGATCGTGGCCCAGTATATTGGTGGGTCGGAGGCTGGTGGGCGGGCCGGGCGCAGCCATACCGGCGCCATGGCCGGCAAGAGCTACCTGTATGACGGCCTGTTCCGGCAGGCCGGTATCCTCCGCGCTTTTTCCATTGAGGATCTATATGGCCTGGGAGGAGCCTTGGCCAACCTGCCGCGATTACGGGGCAGGCGCATCGGCATCATCACGAACTCCGGCGGGCCGGGTTCCGCCATTGCCGATACACTGGATGCCTGCGGTTGCGAGGTGCCACCATTTTCAGAAACCCTGCAGAAACAGATCCGGCCCCTGATTCCACCCCATGCTCCCTGCGGCAATCCGGTCGATCTGACCTTTTCCATGGACATGCAGGTCATGTCCGAAACCATCCCCGAATTAATGATGAAGAGCGGCGAGGTGGATGGTGTCATTCTCCACGGTGCCATGTCCACCGGATTTTACGGTTTGGTGTATCCACACATGGCGGAGCTGATGGGGGATACCTCTCTTGAGGATTTTATGGCTGCCACCCAGAAGGACCTGACACCATCGGTTTCCCTGCCGTTCGAGCTGGATATACCCATGATCGTATCTTCCTTTTTTGATCGTGACGATGAATATACGAAGGCTTACGAGGACCGGGGCGTGCCGGTTTTCGATTCACCGGAAAAAGCAGCCAGGGCCATGGCAACCCTGCTGCGGTATAAAGAAGTGCAGGACAGGGAACCGTATTCACCGCCGGACCATCCGGAAAAAAGCGCAAGGGCGGAAACCATCATCCGGAAAGTGTTGACGGACGGGAAGTCGGCGCTGGATGAGTATGAGGCGAAACAGCTGCTGGCGGCCTACGGCATTCCGGTTTGTGTGGAAAAGCGGGTCGATTCAAGAGAAGCTGCGGTGGCTGCTGCCGTGGATATCGGGTTTCCAGTAGTGGTGAAAGTTTGTGATTCATCTGTTTTGCACAAGACAGATTGGGGGCTTGTGCACGTCAACGTGAGGGCTGGCGATGGTGTGGCAGCAGCTTTCGATGCCATTCAGTCTGCAGCCGGCCGCAAGGTGCCGGTACTGATTGCCGAAATGATTGACGGTCAGCGGGAGCTTCTGGCCGGGGTTACCCGGGACGACCAGTTTGGCTATTGCGTGGCCTTCGGTGTGGGCGGCATCTTCACCGAAGCACTGGACGATATCACGTATCGGCTGGCACCACTGAATAAAGCAGGGGCCCTTGAGATGGGTGCTGACCTGAAAAGTCGGAAACTCCTTGGGGAATACCGCGGAATGCCGGCAGTGAACCGGGAGGCGGTGGCTTTCATATTGACTGTTTTGGGACAGCTGCCCTTTGTTCATCCGGAAATTGAGGAGATCGACCTCAACCCGATCTTGATCTGCGGAAGTGATCCGGTGGTTGTGGATGCGGTGATCCTCCTCCGGCGGTGTTGACCAGTTGAAAGGAACTTCCTGCAAATCTGAATACGGTCAAACAAAAAAATGGTATATGTTTCTGTTGCGGTGCTGTCGATAAAGCTGGCATCCTTCTTTCCCCGAGGTTTATTTGCCGTCGGGATGTACTTCTTTTCAGACAGGAATTCCTCCCTGACAAACCAATAGCAGTTGACACAACTGCCGCAGAATCACTACAATCACGTTTCATTTTCCAAGTGAATTTAACAAAGGGTATACGAAATTTTAAACGACTGATTCGATAATTTCATGTCATCCATTAATCGTATAGAACCGTATTTTCATTGCTCTTCCGATTTCCTGTTTCAACGGATCCCCAGGCCCGCACCCCAAAAGGAGCAGATCGAAGCCTGCCGGATTGTGGCCCACCGGGGCGTCCATCTGAGAAAAGAGGCTTTTGAAAACACCATACCGGCTTTTCAACGGGCTGGGGCGCTGGGTATCTGGGGGATTGAATTCGATATCCGCTGGACCGGCGATCTGAAGCCGGTCGTTTTCCACGATTCGGACCTGTTGCGGCTGTACGGCAACCCGAAACCGATAAAGGCGTTTTCACGACAGGAGCTGCTGCAAGCATACCCCGCCATTCCCTCTCTGGAAGAAGTGGTCTGCCTTTTCGGCGGCCGTCTTCACCTGATGATCGAAATAAAGTCCGAAGTATATCCGAAGCCGGCCTATCAGGGCGATATGCTGCGGGAAATTCTGGGTGACCTGCAGCCGGCGGAAGACTACCACTTTATGTCCCTGAATCCGAACATGTTCCGTTTTGCGGGGTTTGCACCGCCAAAGACAATGATTCCCATCCCCATGATTCGTTTCCGGGAGTTCAGCCGCTTGGCCCGACGGGAAGGTTATGGTGGGGTTGCCGGGCACTATCTGTTATTGTCTAAATCCGTTCTTGAAAGACATCATAAACTCGGACAGAAGATTGGCACCGGGTTCTCCTGCTCCCGCAACTGCCTTTTTCGGGAGATCAACCGGGGGGTGGACTGGATCTTCTCCGACCACGCGGAAGTGCTTCAGCGGATCATTCATTCCGAGGGATAATCTCGTTTTCTTTTCCAGTTTTTGTCCAAAAGAGGACTTTTTAGGGTTATCGCCAACCCGTTTGGTTGGGGAGACTTTTTTCTTGACCTATATATACAATGTATATATATAAGTTATATAAAAGAGGAGATGATATGTCACTCAGATATTCCATCCTGGGACTGCTGCATTACACACCGATGCATGGCTATCGCTTGAAAGAGCATCTCGAGCGCAATTTCGGCCACATGTGGTCCATCAATTATGGGCAGATCTACCCGAATCTAAAAAAAATGAAAGACGAGGGGCTGATTTCCATGCAGGAAGAGATCCGCCAGGGAGAGAAGGGGCCGCCCCGCAAACGTTATTCCATCACCGAAGCGGGCCGTTGCGTTTTCCAGGAGTGGCTGACGGCATCGCCAGAAGGGAGCATGCTGCTTCGGGACCCGTTCCTTATGCGGTTTGTTTTTTTCGGCTTCGGCCGGACAGAACAGGCCGTCGAGGCGATGGAGGAGCAGATTGATGTTTATGGGAAACAACTGGCCCGGCGCTACACCAACCTGCAGCGCTGGGAACACTCCAGCATTTATGTGAAAATGATGGCCGATCTGGGTGTCAGGATGAACGAAATGTTTCTGGACTGGCTCAAAAACTGCCGTCGGGAACTTCTGGCCGAAGGTGCGGAAGCATCTTCCGGAGCAGCCCAGTATGCCGAGACGGTACAGCGGGGATAACAACCAAGGGGGGCGGTAAATGGAATTTGAAGGCATTTCTCTGGTAACCGGGGCTGCCGGGTTCATGGGGAGCCATGTGGTTGAATACCTGGCCGCAAAAGGAATACGGGTCCGGGCCACTGCCCGTCCGCGTGAGGACACCTCTTTTTTTGACAGGCTGGGCGTGGAATATGTGGGGGCGGATCTGACCCGGCCCGAAAGCCTGCCGCCCCTGTTTGAGGGAGAAGTCGACCGGGTATTCCACCTGGGGGCGATCTGTAATTTTTCCACCCCGTACAAACAGCTATATCCAACCAATGTGGGAGGTGTCAGGGCCATTTCGGGACTTGCTCTGGAAAAAGGTGTCAAACGGTTCATCCATGTGACCTCCACGAGTGTATATGGCCGCTTCAGGGGAAAGCCCTTCAACGAAGACGATAAGCGGGACGCCTGTGACAGCTACGGCCGGAGCAAGAAGGGGGGCGAAGATGTGATTTTCGAACGGATCCGGGAAGGATTGCCGGCCGCGATTGTCAGGCCCTGCACGGTCTATGGGCCGCGCTGCAATGACGGCGCGGGAAAGGTGTTTTCAAGGCCCAGCGCCATTGCCGCCATCCCCGGCAGCGGCACGCAGCGGCTTTCCAACGTCCGCGCGGAAGATGTCGCGGCAGCCCTCTACTTTCTTTCGGAAAAAGAGGATGTCGTCGGTCAGGTATACAATATCGCTGAAGAAACCCACCCGACCCTTGAAGAGGCCCTCATCCTGGCGGCGGAAACTTTCGGGGGGCGGCCGCCCGGGTTCCATCTTCCGCTCGCGGTGGTTCGGGCCGTAGCCGGGATAAGCGGATGGACAGCACGACTGACCGGGAAAATCCCGGACCTAGAATATGATGCCACCGGATACCTCGGCGATGACTATATCGTGGATTGCTCAAAATTGCGAGATACCGGCTTTCGGCTCCAATATCCGGATTTTACAACATCAATGCGCCAAATGGGGCAATGGCACCGTGAGGCTGCCGCTACGGAACAAGAACAGGGGTAATCGGCCATCTATCAGAAGCCATCAACAACATAGGGGAGAATACAAAAATGAGCCAGGTAATCGTCATCACCGGTCTTGCCCAGGGAATGGGAAGAGATGTAGCCACGATGCTCGCAGCCGCAGGCAACCGAATCGCAGGTTTTGATATGGATGCCGACGGTCTCGAAACTCTTGCAAAAGAGCTGGATGCCGCCGGCGTAGATCACTATCTTGTTCCCCTGAACATTACCGACCGGGAAGGGGTGATCCGTTTCCGGGACGCGGTCCTTGAAAAATTCGGTCAGGTTGATACAGTATTATCAAATGTCGGGATTGGTTTTTTCGGTCCCTTCGAAGAAATCGATCTTGAAAAAGCACTGGCCTGCCTGGAGATCAACGTCATCGGGGCGGCATCGATTTTCCAGGCCTTTATCCCCGCCATGCGAACCAGGGGCAGGGGCAAGCTGGTGGCGATGGCCTCTTTGGTGGGGGTTATTCCGTTTCCCTTCGAGTCAATCTATACAGCCACCAAATTCGCTATTGAGGGGTTGGTGGAATCGATTAAATACGAAGTCGAACCTTTCGGTATACGGGTGGCAATCGTTGAACCGGCACAGGTTTCCACGAGTTTCGCCGCCAAAATCCACAAACTCCCTCCAGTAGGGTCCCCCTACAGGGAGAGGGCCGGCCGATTTATCGATCGCGACAACGAGCTGATCAAGTCCGCCACCACCCCGAAACAGGCGGCTGAAAAAATCGTGCGGGTGCTTTTGTCTGAAAAACCGAAGCTGCACAACCAGGTTGATTTTATGAGTTCCTTATTTCTCTTTCTCAACTGGATCCTGCCCAAATGGGCCCGGGACTGGATCCTGCTCAACCACATGAATATAAAAGTATGAGAAGAGACGGTGTCCGCTTGATTCGTCGTCACCGTCAGATCAAACAATATTTGAGTCAATGCAAAGGAGGCGCACATGGCTTCAATCCTTTCAACACCGGCAGGAACGGGGGGTACCCGTGTCAGCCGCATCCGGGAGCGCATTATGGACGCCTCCCAGGAAGTCTGTATTGAACGGGCGCGCTACCTGACCCAATCGATGCAGCAGCACTGGGATGAAGACCCCCTGACCCGGATGAGCAGGGCACTGCGTCATATCCTGGAAAATATCAGCGTGACCATCCGCGCTGAAGAATTGATCGTCGGTTGCCGCACCTCAAAACTGAAGGGCGCCCCTCTGTTCCCCGAGAACAAATCCCGCTGGCTGGAAGGAGATGCCGAAAATTTCGACCGGCGGGAAGTGCAGCGTGCCCTGATAACGGCGGCTGAGAAACAAGAGGTAAGCGAAACGATTTTGCCTTTTTGGAAAGGCCGCTGTGTGGAAGACGACTTCGAGGCGGCCCTGCCGAAAGATATCATGGAGGACATCGACAAGTATGTTTTTACCTTCATGCTGGAGATTACATACGGCATCGGTCATTTCACCATGAATCACCGGCGGGTGCTGTCCCTTGGTATCGATGACATTATCGCCGAGGCCCGCGAAAAGCTGGCCACTTTGCCCGAATCGGCCGGCAACGGAGAGACCGCCTCGTTTTATAAGGCCATGATCCGATCTCTCGCAGCCGCGGTAACTTTTGCCAACCGCTATGCCGACCTGGCCCAAAAGATGGCCGCGAAAGAAACGGATACGGCCAGGACCGCAGAACTGGAAGAAATCGCTCGGATCTGCCGTCGGGTGCCGCAGCACCCTGCCCGCACCCTGCACGAGGCCGTTCAGGCGGTCTACTTCACCCACCTGATCGCCCAGATCGAATCGGGCGGGAACTCCGTTTCCCTCGGAAGAATCGATCAGATTCTGGCCCCCTTTTACGAAGCGGATCTTGCTGCCGGACGCACCGACCCGGAAAAGGCGCGCGAGCTGGTGGCGCTTTTGTTCCTGAAAATCAACGAAATCTGGAACGTTCTGGAGGAAGCCTATATCCCCGGCGGTGAAGGCACCGAAGGCAAAACCACCCAGAATGTCGTCATCGGCGGGATGGATGCCACGGGAAAAGACGCCACCAATGCTTTCAGTTACATCGCCCTGGATGCCTATGCCGGTATCCGCACGGTGCAGCCCAATTTCGGTATCCGATTTTGCGAGGACTCACCGGAATTGCTGTTTGCCCGAGCGGTGGAATACGCCAAAGATGGCGTTCTGCTCCATTTTTTCAATGACCACGCAATTGTGAAATCGTTAGAGGAAAGCGGTCATACCACGGAAGACGCCCGCGACTACGGGCTGGTGGGCTGCCTGGAACCCAACGCCCAGGGAAAGACCTTCGGTTCCACCTTTGCCGTCCAGTTCAACGGAATCAAGTGTCTGGAATTCGCCCTGGCCAATGGGGTCGACAACATTTTCGGTTATGTATCCGGCCTCGAAACCGGTGACCCTGCCGGTTTTTCCGATTTCAAGCAGGTTTGGGATGCCTATGATCGGCAGATGACCCACTTCAGCGCCCAGATGATGAAGGGAATCACCTTCCTGGACAAGGCCATTGCCGAAAAGGTGCCCTCCCCGTTCGCTTCTGCCATGATCGACGGACCCCTGGAAAAGGGGATCGACCTGACCCAAGGCGGGGCCGTGTACAATTCCACCGGGGTGCAGCTGATCGGGTTTTCCAACATTGCGGACAGTTTGCACGCGGTCAAAACGGCGGTGTTCGAGGAAAAGCGGCTTACCATGCAACAGCTTACCGAAGGGCTGTGCGACGATTGGATGGATGCCGAGGAGACCAGGGCTTACCTTCGTTTCAGTGTCGCCAAGTACGGCAATGACGACAACGCGGTTGATGCCATGGCCGCAAAGGTGATGAACCATTTTTGCGACCTTCTGGACGGGCATAAGAACTATCGTGGCGGTTCTTTCTGGCCGGGTATCTTTTCGGTCGGTTTTCACATTACCATGGGCGCTTTCACAGCCGCCACAGCGGATGGACGTTTTGCCGGAGACACGCTGGGTAACGGCATCACCCCCAGTGAGGGGCTGGCTGTTGCCGGCCCGACGGCCCTGATGAACTCGGTGGTAAAACTCCCGCTTTCCAGGGTCTACAACGGGTTGAACCTGAACATGCGCTTTGACGGCAACCAGGTCCGAACAACTCATTTTTTAGACCTGATCAAAACTTATTTCAAAAATGGCGGCGTCCAGGTGCAGTTCAACATGGTGGATACAGCCACCCTGAAAAAGGCACAGCAGGACCCGCAGCAATACCGGGACCTGATTGTCCGTATCAGCGGCTATTCCGGTATATTCGTAGGCCTGAGCGATATCGCCCAGGAGGAAATTATCAACCGAACCCGCTTCAACATGTAACCCGGAGCGCAGGAGGACCCTGATGAGCAAGGTGATGACGACCAAGGAAGCAATCTCCCGCTTTGTGAATCCCGGCGATTTTCTGTTTATCGGCGGCTATATCTGCCGCACCCCGTTTGCCGCCATCCACGAGATCATCCGCCAACAGAAGGGGGAGCTTACCATTACCCGCAGCAACGCAGCCGATGATTTCGACATGCTGATCGGCGCCGGGCTGGTCAAGCGCTTTATTTCCACCTTTCTCTCCCTGGGGATATACGGCCTGGGGCGCTGTTACCGGCGATCCCTGGAAAAGGGAATCCCTCACAAGATCGAGGTGGAGGAGTACACCAACCTGTCGCTGCCCATGATGCTGCAGGCCGGGGCCATGGGCATGCCGTTCGTCCCGGTGCGCGACATGGCCGGCACCGATCTGCTCAACGTAAAATCATTTATGGGAGACGGCAAATACAAGCTGATCGACTCCCCCTTCGACGGCAGCCCTACCCTGCTGGTGCCAGCCCTCAATCCGGATACCGCCATCATTCACGTGCAGCAGGCGGACGAAGAGGGCAATGCCCAGATATGGGGCATCGGCGGTGATTGCCAGGTGGGCGCCAACGCGGCCGGAAAAGTGATCGTCTCCTGTGAGCGCATCGTCAGTCGCGAAATAATCGGTAAGGATCCATCGCGGACCATCGTGCCTTCGTTCAAGGTGGTGGCGGTGGTGGAGGAACCGTTCGGGGCGAACCCGGGCTATACGCCGGGGTTCTACGACGTTGATTTTTCCATGGGCTACCTTTACCAGCAAGCCTCCAACACGATCGAGGGGCTGCAGGACTTTCTCAAGGAGTGGGTGTTCGACATCGCAGACCGCAATGCCTACATCCAGCACTATATCGAACGGTTCGGCTATGCCGCCTTCAAAAATCTCAAGGCGGCTTTTGATTACAGCTATCCGGTGAATTACGGGTATTAAGCTTATAAAAGGAGCAAACCGGACGAAAAAGTGTCCGCATGACTGAACCACCATTGGGGGAGCAATTACCATGAGTTCAGAGGAAAAAACGTATATCAAACCGGAGCTGATGGCCTGCTGCGGTGCCCGCGAAATCAAAAACGGGGACGTGGTTATCGTGGGGACCGGGTTTCCGGCCATGGCGGCCAATATCGCCAAGCACACCCATGCCCCGCAGGCGGTGATGATGCAGGAGTCGGGGGTGGTCGACGCCCGGCCCAAGCGGCCGGCCCTGTCGGTGGGCGACCCCTGCCTCAACCCCGGAGCTGCAATGGTGGGCGGGCTCATCGAGGTGATGGGGATGTTTTTACAGGCGGGTTGGGTGGACGTGGGCTTCCTGGCCGGCAGCCAGGTGGACCGATTCGGCAACATCAACACAACCGTTATCGGTGATTATGACGCCCCCAAGAGCCGCCTGCCCGGCAGCGGCGGGGCCAACCCCATCGGAGCCCTGGCCAAACGGACTCTTATCATAGCCCTGCACGACCGGCGGCGCCTGGCGGAAACGGTCGATTTCATCACTACCCCGGGCTATCTGGACGGTGCCGGCGCCCGGGAAAAGTGGGGGATGCCGGCGAATACGGGTCCTGCGGCGATCATCACCAACAAAGCCGTATTGCGGTTCGATGACGAAACCAAGAAAGCTTATCTCTATTCCCGTCATCCCGATTGCACCATCGAAGAAATCGTCGACAATACACCCTGGAACCTGAAAGTCCCGGATGATGTGCAGGTAACAAAGCCGCCGACCGACGAAGAGCTACGGGTGCTGCGGGAGGTCCTGGATCCCCACCGCATGATCAGTATTTACGAAAAAAAAGGATATGTCTAATCCGCAGGGGAAAAGGAGGAAAAATGGAATATACCCGCAAATTGGCCGAATTCTGTTCCGCCGTATCCTTGCCGTTGCTGCCGCCGGAGGTGGTTCAGAAGGCGAAGTACTGCGTGTTGGATTATATCGCCAATATCTACGGCTCTCTTGAACTGGATACCGTGCGGCAGATTGCCGCCTATATCCGTTCGGTGGGTGCCCCGGGAAAAATCACAGCCCTGGGGTGCGGGTTTAAAACCGATATCCACCACGCGGCTTTTATCAATGGAACCACCGCCGAGGCCATCGAGGCTCAGGACGGGTTGCGATTCGGCGGCAACCATCCCGGCGTGGCCGTCATTCCAGCCGCCCTGGCAGTAGCCGAGGAGACCGGTGCCGGCGGCGGAGCGGTTATCGAAGCGATTGTGGCCGGTTACGAGGCTGCCAACCGGCCGGCAGCGGCCATGCACCCCTGGCATACCCTGGGTGGATTTCTGCCCACCGGCACCTGTGGTACTTTCGGGGCTGCCGTCGCCGCCGCACGCCTGCGGGGCCTGGATAAAGAGGGGCTGCTCAACGCCTTCGGCAATGCGGGTTACCTGCTGCCGGTGTCCATGGCGGAGCACCTCATGGGCGGATACACCATAAAGGTGGTTCAGGGAGGACAGGCCGCCAGCGCCGGAATCATGGCTGCCGGTCTGGCCGCAGCCGGTGTGACCGGTGCACCCTATGTGTTGGAGGGATCGGCATTAAACGGCGGTTTTACCAAAATTACTACCGCCGCCGAGCCGACCCTGGAGCGCATCACCGAGGGCCTCGGGGAGAATTATTCCATCATGGACATTTACTTCAAACCTTACACGGCCTGCCGTCACACGCACGGTGCCGCCCAGGCGGCTATAGAACTGGCGGATGCGGAGACCATCGACATAAGCACCATCAAAACAATAACGGTGAATACCTACGGCATCGCCGAACTGGCCGTGGGCAAAGGTGTTGATGAAACCAGCACCTTTGTAAGCGCCCAGTTTTCGCTGCCCTATGTGGTCGCTGTCTGCCTTTGCGACGGCGAACTGGGGCCACGCCAGCTTACGGAAAAAAGGATCGCCGACCCGACTGTGCTTGCGTTGGCCGCCAAAATCACGGTGAAAACGGATGAGCACCTCAACAGCTTATACCCGCAACAAACCGCGACCCGGGTGGAGATTTCCTTTACCGACGGGCGTACTGTCTCGCGGCAGGTGGACAATCCCAAGGGTGATCCCCGGGATCCTCTGGAAGCCGAGGCTTTAGGCGCCAAAGTCGTCCGGTTTGCCGGTGACCGACCGCGTGAAGGCCTGGAAACGATTGTCGCCATGGTTCTCGATATGGAAAATCTGCCGGATGTAAACCGACTGCTGACCCTCATCTGATCCGAAACCGGACGGCATACAAGGGAGACATATGGATTTCAGTTTGACGAAAGAGCAGCAGATGCTGCTGGACAGCCTGCGGGACATGGCCCGACGGGAGAAATTTACGGAGCTTGCCGCGCATATCGATCAGACCGGGGAGTTCCCCGGCCATTTGATGGAAAAGTATGCACGGATGGGGCTTTTGGGGATGACCTTGTCGCCGGCGTATGGCGGCGAGGGAGAGAGTGCGCTTACCGCGGTGCTGGCTATCGAAGCCCTGGCAAAATACAGCCCCATGATTGCCGCCCCGGTATTCGAATCCAATGTGGGGCCGGTGCGGGTGATCGACATGTTCGGTACCGAAGAACAGAAAAAGGTGATCATCCCCGGTGTGTGCCGCGGTGAATACAGTGTGTCGGTCTGCATGACGGAACCGGAAGCCGGTTCGGACCTCACCTCCCTGACCACCCGGGTCGAGGACCGGGGGGACTATCTGCTGCTCAATGGACAAAAAGCCTTTATCACCGGCGGCGGCCATGCCAGCCACTATCTGGTATACGCCCGATTTGGCGAGAAGCCGGGCTATAAGGCGATCGGGGCGGTGATCGCCGAAAAGGGCATGCCGGGGTTTTCCTTCGGCAAGCAGGAGGAATTCATGGGGCTGCGCGGGATGCCGTCATGCGACCTGTTTTTTGATGATGTTAAGATCCCCAAAGAGAACCTGGTGATCGGCAAGGGGGAATTCGGCAATCTCATGACAACCTTCGATATCGAGCGTTGCGGCAATGCGGCCATGTGCCTGGGGGTGGCGGGCGGAGCCATGGAGGCCGCCAGGGAGTACGCCCTTAAGCGGGCAGCTTTCGGACGCAAGATATGCACGTTTCAATCGATCCAGTTCATGGTGGCTGATATGGCCATGAAGCTCGATGCTGCCAAACTGCTGGTGTACCGGGCCGCCGCAGGTGCCGGCCGTGGCCTGCCCTCGGTGTACGAGGCCTCTCTGGGTAAGTGCTATGCCAACGAGATGGTCAAAGAAGTCACCGATATGGCCATGCAGATATTCGGCGGCTATGGGTATTCAAAAGAATTCCCACTGGAGAGGATGCTGCGTGATTCCAGGGCCTGGGGCCTGGCAGGCGGCACCCTTCAGATGCTCAAAATCACTGTGGCCAGCGTGCTGTTCGGGCAGCGGTTTGACCAGAGAAAAACATAACGGCCCGGGAAATATATACGGGGACGGTTCTTTTTAAAAGGTTACTAAAAGGAGAGAGGTGATGAGTATTTACTATCGGGACAAGGAGCATCTTTACGAAATTTACAACTACTTCCTGGGCCAGGTACTCCAGGATGACAAAATCGGCCCCAAGATGGCCAAGGCGAATATTATCATCAAGTTTATCTACACCGACCCGGACTCCGAAATTACCATTGATTTAAAAAACCCGCCCCAAAAAGAGGGCTACTACGGTTCCTTTTACCTGGGAAAAACGGAACTGAAAGAGGATGTCTGGTCGAAGCAGAGCGCCGACCATTCTCACCGTTTCTGGCACGGCTTCGAAAACCCGATAGCGGCGGTTACCCGCGGCAAAGTGAAGCAGGGCGGCAAGATCACCGCCATGCTCAAACTGCTGCCGGTGGTCAAGCCCACCTTCAAACGGTTTCCCCAGATTCTGGAGGAAATGGGCTACCCGGAACTGGTGGTAACCAAAAAATAGAGGATGATATGTCTTGGGATTCCACCTCGATATTATTATTCGACGCAATGCGTTTGCATAAATAGGTTTTTCATCTCTGCTTCCAATTGGAGGTCCCATGTACGCAAACACGGGTAAGATCATCCGGGTCGACCTCACTTCGGGCCGGACAGCCATTGAAACCCTTCCGGAGGAATACTATCGCAATTTTATCGGCGGCAGCGGACTGGCGGCCCGCTACTTCTGGGACAACGGAAATTTTGACGCAGATCCGCTCTCACCCGAAGCGCTGCTGCTGTTCATGAACGGCCCTTTTGCCGGCCTGCGGCTGTCCGGCGCCAGCCGGAGCTGTGTGGCCGCCCGCTCGCCGTTGACCGGCAACTGGGGGGATTCCTCCTGCGGCGGTTATTTCGCTCCGGCGCTGCGCTACGCCGGATATGATGGAATCGTCATCACCGGACGGGCACCTTCGCCGGTGATGCTGAACATAGCGGACGACAGCGTACAAATCGAAGATGCCGGTCACCTGTGGGGGCTTTCCGTGGGACAGGCGGACCGCGCCATCAAAAAAACCGGAGGACGCTTCTGCCGGACCGCAGTGATCGGGCCGGCCGGGGAAAACGGGGTGCGCTACGCCAATATCCTGGGAGAGGCCCACCACGCCTTCGGGCGGGCCGGTTTCGGGGCGGTCATGGGCGCCAAGCACTTGAAGGCCGTCGCGGTCAGAGCAGAATCGTCACGGATGACCCTGGCCGATCCGGGTGCATACAAGGAGCTGCGTAAAACCATCAACGGCCAGATACGGGAATCGGCAACCGCCATGGTGCTGGGGGAACTGGGGACCGCCGCCAAGCTGGAGTACGGGGTGTGCAACGGGGATGTACCCATCCGCAACTGGACCTCCAGTATTTGGGAAGAGATGGGGGAAGCCCTCACCGGTGATGCCCTTTCGGAGACATACCTCACCGGCCGGTGGTCGTGTGCTTTCTGCAGCATTGGCTGCAAGCGTGTTGTCCAGGTTGTGGATGGCCCCTTTGCGGTTCCCAACGGCCCCGGACCCGAGTACGAGACCATCGTTTCTTTCGGTGCCCTGCTGGGGTCCATGGACCTGGCCGCCACATGCAAGGCCGGTCGTATCTGCAACGAAGCCGGCATGGACACGATCTCCGCCGGAGCCACCCTCGCCTGGGCCACCGAGGCCATGGAAAAAGGAGCGCTGTCCGAGGAGGATACCGACGGAATCTGGCTTTCCTGGGGGGACATGCCCGCCTACATCGATCTGCTGCAGCAGATCGCCGCAAAAAAAGGCACGCTCGGCCGGCTGCTGGCCAGGGGCAGCGCGGCGGCAGCCCTCAAAACCGGTAAGGGGTCCCCGGCCTATACCGCCCACAGCAAAGGGCTGGAAGCGCCCATGCATGATCCCCGCGGCGGCGGCCACGGTCTGGCACTGGCCTATGCCGTCAGCCCCCGCGGCGGTTGCCATGTGGCTGCCAGCATGCTGCCCATGGAAGCCGGGGCCTGCTACTACCCGGAGATCAATTTCGATTACGATCTGGAACCGATGACCGACCGCGACAAGCCCTTTGCCGCTGTTATCGCCACCGAGGTGGGGTCGATCGAGAACTCCGCCTGCTACTGCGCGTTTGCGGATCGCGACATCACCCTCACCCAGTGGGTGGACCTGTTCAACGCGGTTGCCGGCTATGGCTGGGATATCCGGAAAATGCTGCGAGCCGGCCGGCGTGTATTTTATTTGAAACGCCTGTTGAATTATCGTTTCGGCTGCACAGCCGCGGATGACACCCTGCCGCCCCGGATGCTGGAGCCGGCCCGGGACGGGGAACCCGAGGGTATCACGATGAACTTTTCCGGGATGAAAGCGGCTTTCTACAAACTGATGGGCTTTGACAGCGAAAAGGGAATCCCGGTTAAATCGGTTCTCGCAGAATACGGGATGGAGGCGGAGGCAGCGCTCGTCTGGTTTGCCGAATAATTTGAAAAAAACACGATTACGATAGAAGAGGTGCTGCCAAATGGACTACAAAACGATTCTCTACCAGCAGAACGACCACGTAGGAATTCTGACCCTGAACCGGCCCGAGACCATCAATGCCCTCAACCTGACCATGATCGAGGAGCTGGAACATCTCTTTGAAGCACTTGATTCCGATGAATCCGTCCGTGTGCTTATCCTTACCGGTGCCGGAGAAAAAGGTTTCTGCTCCGGCATGGACATGAACGAATCCGCCTCGGCCTTGTTCGAGGCGACACCGGCACAAATTTATCAGGCCCAGAGCCGGGCTTCCCAACTTTATTACCGGATGCGCACAATACCGCAGCCGATTATCGCGGCCGTTCACGGAGCCGCGGCCGGGGCCGGGTTCAGCTTTGCCATGGCCTCCGATGTCAGACTGATAACCCCCCGGGCCAAGTTCAATGCCGCTTACATCAATATCGGTCTGGGAGGCGCGGACCTGGCCAGCAGTTACTTTCTGCCGAAGTTGATCGGTTCCGGCCGCGCCAATGAATTTTTGCTGACGGGCACTTTTATGACCGCCGAAGAAGCGATGCAGCTTGGATTTGCCAGTCGCCTCGTCTTGCCTGATAAACTGATGACCACGGCCCTTGAGATCGCCGGCATCATGGCCGCCAAAAGCCCGTTGGGGTTACGAATGACCAAAGAGGCCATCAATCAGAATCTCGGCGTAACTTCCCTGGAACAGGCGCTTCACCTGGAAAACCGCAACCAGGCATTCATGATTGCCGCCCTGCGGGTGGA